>JACCUS010000517.1 GCA_013811715.1 Nocardioidaceae bacterium | reverse complement strand
CCGCTGCTGTCGGCGTCGTCGTACCTGATGAAGTCGCCGCCGGTACAGCGACCCGATGACCAGGGCCGCGCCTCGGTCGAAGCCTTCATTCGCGGCGACGAAGAGAGCTAAGCGTGGGCCGTGGCGGTCCCGCGATTTGTCAGCGCACCCCCCCCGGGTCGCGAGAAGTTCGCGCAGCCGGCTAACTCGACGAACACCGTCTCCCCGAACGGGGGGTCGAAGGACGTAGGTCAGCCGAGCAGCTCCGCCTTCTCGTCGTCGGTCAGTTCCTCGCCGGGCACTCCTGCCCCTTCCAGCCACCAGTCCGGCTCAGCCCTCTGCCATGCCCTTGCTGAAGCCGTGCGTCCAACTCATCCCGGTGCCACAACATGTCGAGACTGTCCGCTCTAACGACAGTGAGGCCCAGCGCCTCCAAAGCCTCTTCCCTGACGTTGTCGGCGCGGTGTTGGCGTCGCTTGCGGTGGGCCCGCCCATCGAACTCAGTGACCAGACCGGCATCCGGGTCGAGTAAGTCGGGGATCGCGATGAGCGGCCGTCGAGACCGAAGACTGGCTTGTTGACCAGTGGCCGCGGCAGTCCGGCTGACAGCACGTAGAAGACCCGGAGCCGTGATTCCCACGGGCTTCGACTTGCCGCGTCCGCGAGTTCACATGCCTTCCGTGCCTGTCTGATGCCTCGCCAGCGTCGGCCCAGACAGTAGCGAGAGAGTTCCCGAATCTCGATCAGGCCGCAATGAGCGCACGCATCGACAAATGCGACGGCATCCTCGACGGACCCGGCAAACCGCATACCGTCACACACCGTGCGCAGTTCCGCGGTGACGCGAATGCCGTGCCGGATGCGCACTTCGTCAGGGTCGAGGTGGTCGTAGGAGCATTGGATCCAGTCCCGGGGGATGTGCCCCGCCTTCGAGCCACGGACCAAGGGGATCGGCAATGGATCGAAAGTCACCGGGTCGAAGCCGTCGAGGTGGTCCGCCCCGAGGACATACGCCGCAGCCCAAGCCCCTAATGCGCCGGTCGCTGGGATCAACGGAGTGGCTTCAACAATCCGCTGGGTCGTCGAGGCGGCAGCGAGTGCCGGCACATAGAAACCGCGGCTGGTCTGCTTCCAGCGATTGCCTTGCAACGCATACCGGGTGACGCCTGCTGCATGAGATCGGCGGCCGGCCGGGGCCAGACTGCTCTGCGGATGTCGTGCTCGAACCGCGATCGCGTTCCCATGCCGCTACCCTGCCGGGCTCAGCCCACGGACGGTGGAGTTATCCACAGCCATGGGGTCGAGGTCGGTGTGGAGCGGAGGCCACAGACTGGCGGCCGATCCCACCCTAGGTCCCGGCCACCCCGAAAATGCGAGTAGATGGCGACTGCGCCGCCGAGTGACGAGAACTTTTCGCAATTGGCGGGGAGCTGCGTGGCGGAAAGCAGAACCGAGTCGAAGCGGGCCGGCGGGGCAGCCAGTCGAAGCGGGCCGGCGGGGCAGCGAGGCAGCGAGGCAGCCGGGCGAGGGCGACCGCGGCAGTTGGCCCGTGGCCGGTCCGGCAGACTGGCGGCTTATGCGACTCGTTGGCCACCTGCGGCAGCTCCTCGGGGGCCAGCGTTTTCGTCAGCTGTTCGCGGTCCGGCTGACCAGCCAGGCGGGCGACGGCATCTTCCAGGTGTCGCTGGCGTCCTTCGTGCTCTTCTCCCCGGAGCGGCAGCCCGACGCTGCTGCCATCGCCGCGGTGTTCGCGGCGCTCCTGCTCCCGTTCAGCCTGCTCGGACCGTTCGTCGGCGTGTTCCTCGACAGATGGAGCCGTCGTCAGGTGCTGGTCGTGTCCAACCTGGTGCGCATCATTCCCGTGCTCGCGGTCGCTGGTGCCATCGCCGCTGACAAGTCCGGGCTCGGTCTGTTCGTGCTCGCGCTGTTCGCGTTCAGCGTTAACCGGTTCCTTCTCGCCGGCCTGTCAGCGGCGCTGCCCCACGTCGTAGACCGCGACGACCTGGTGCTCGCCAACTCGATCACTCCGACGAGCGGCACCATCGCGTTCATGGCCGGGCTGGGGACCGCGACCGCGTTGCGCGCCAGCATCCCCATGGCCGACCCCGACGTCGCGATCGTCGTGCTCGCCGCGTTCGTGTACGGCGCGGCAGCCCTCCTCGCCACTCGGATCCCCCGAGACCTGCTCGGTCCCGACTTCGACCCGGATCTCCCCCAGGTCAGGCAGGCGGTGCTCCGCGTCACGTCCGGCCTGGCCGCCGGGCTGGCGCACCTGCGGGAGCGCCCGGCCGCTGCCTGGGCGCTCGGCGCAATCGCCGCGCACCGCTTTTGCTACGGCCTCTCGACGGTCGCGACGATCCTGCTCTACCGGAACTACTTCCACGACCCGGCCGACGCCGACGCCGCGCTGGCCGGGTTGTCCATCGCCGTCCTCGTCTCCGGTGCCGGCTTCCTGCTCGCCGCCGTCCTCACACCGCTGGCGACCGCCCGGATGTCGCCGCAGACCTGGATCGTCGCCCTGCTCGTCCTCGCTGCCGTCGTCGAGGTGTTCCCTGGCGGCCTCTACACGGAGGGCTCACTGCTCGTCGCCGCCTGCGCCCTCGGCGTCTCGGCCCAAGGAGTGAAGATCTGTGTCGACACGTTGGTGCAGACCAGCGTCGACGACGCCTTCCGCGGGCGAGTCTTCTCGCTCTATGACGTGGTGTTCAACGTCGTCTTCGTGGCTGCGGCGGCCCTCGGCGCGGTGATCCTCCCCACCAGCGGCAAGTCGTACGCCGTGTTGGCCGGCATCGCCGTCGGCTACGCCCTCACCGCGATCGGCTACGCCCGGTGGTCGACACGCCACTTCGTCGCTCCGTGAGCTCGTCGGTGCATCACTCCCAGGCGCCCTGCAGCGCTACGGCCACAGCGCGGCCGAGTCACTGCTGCCGGGTGGCCCACCAGGCGAGCAGCGCCTCCCGAGCCCGGTCCTCGTCGACCGGGCCCTCGTCCATCCGCAGCTCGAGCAAGAACCGGTACGCCTCCCCCACCAGCGGTCCGGGGGGTATCCCGAGCGTCGCCATGATCTGCCCGCCGTCGAGATCGGGACGCATCGCCGCCAGCTCCTCCTCGACCGCCAGCCGCCCGATCCGCGCCTCGAGGTCGTCATACGTACGACGGAGCCGCTCCGCCTTCCGCCGGTTCCGCGTGGTGCAGTCCGCCCGCGTCAAGACGTGCAGCCGTTCCAGGAACGGCCCGGCATCGCGGACGTAGCGCCGTACGGCCGAGTCGGTCCACTCACCCGAGCCGTACCCGTGGAACCGCAGGTGCAGCTCGACCAGGCGGGCCACGGCGTCGACCTCACTGCCGGAGAAGCGCAGCGCACGCATCCGCTTCTTGACCAGCTTGGCGCCGACCACGTCGTGATGGTGGAAGGTGACGGAGCCGTCACCGGCGAACCTCCGGGTCGCCGGCTTGCCGACGTCGTGCAGCAGCGCGGCCAACCGGGTGACCAGGTCCGGCCCACCGTCCGGCAGCCGGCTCTCGAGCGCGATGGACTGCTCGAGGACCGTCAGCGTGTGCTCGTAGACGTCCTTGTGCCGGTGATGCTCGTCGCGCTCTAGCCGTAAGGCAGGCAGCTCGGGCAGCACCCGGTCGGCCAGCCCGGTCTGCACCAACAGCGTCAACCCCACTCGTGGCTGCGGCGCCAACACGAGTTTCACGAGCTCGTCGCGAACCCGCTCGGCTGAGACGATCTCGATCCGGTCGGCCATGCCGCGCATGGCGGCGACCACCTCGGGTGCGACGACGAAGTCCAGCTGCGCCGCGATCCGGGCGGCTCGCAGCATGCGCAGCGGGTCGTCGGTGAAGGAATCCTCGGGGGCGCCGGGAGTCCGCAGCCGACCGTCGGCAAGGTCCTGCAGGCCGCCGAACGGGTCGATGAACCGGCCACCGGGCAAGGCCAGCGCCATCGAGTTGACCGCGAAGTCGCGTCGCGCCAAGTCGCCCTCGAGACTGTCCCCGAACCGCACCTCGGGCTTACGCGACGCGGGCCGGTAGGCGTCTGACCGGTACGTCGTGATCTCCAGCTCCAACCCTCCCACCCGGGCGCCGATAGTGCCGAACTCGCGGCCGACGTCCCAGCGGGCGTCGACCCAGCCGGCCAGGCACCCCTCGATCTCGTCCGGCCGCGCGGGTGTGGTGAAGTCCAGGTCGACGCGGAGCCTGCCCAGCAACGCGTCGCGGACCGAGCCGCCGACGAGGGCGATGTCGAAGCCCGCCTGCGAGAAGCGGGCACCTACCTGGTCGATGACCGGCGCCTTGACCAGCTCGCGCATCGCCGTGTGCTGGACGTCGCTGAGGGACCGTTGCTGATTCGACACGATGCACCACTGTATGAGCAGGGGGCGCAGCCAGGGCCACCGGTTAGCATTCAACAGGTGATCTTCCCGCCGGCCGCCACGCGGCGGCTCGTGGCGACCTCGGCCGCGCTGGTCGTCTCGTGCTGGGCCACCCCGTCGGCGCTCGCCGACCCTTCGGCAGAGCTCAACGCACCGTCAGCGGCGGCCGACCGACCGTCGTCCGACGAATCCCTCCCGCGCCACGCTCGACAGGGGTTCGTCGCCAAGACCGACGACGACGCACTCGAACGGCGGACCGGCCTCACGGTCACGATCGACAACGTGGAGCCGGTGTCGATCACCGCCGGCGAACCACTAGAGCTGTCGGGGACGGTGGCGAACACCGGCACGACCCTGTGGAAGGACGCTCAGGTCTACCTCGCCATGGACGAGGTGCCGGCGACCACGAAAGCCGGCCTCGCGGACTTCGCGGCGACCGACGAAGCGTTCGGCAGCCGCGTCACCAAGTACGGGCTCTTCGACGAGATCGGCGCCGTGCCGCCCGACCGGAGCAAGGCGTACCAGCTGTCGGTGCCCTACGGCGACCTCCCGATCGAGAGTCGGGCGCCAGGCGTCTACCACGTCGGCGTCCACGTCCTCGCCGGCAACCGAGACGGCCGCGACCTCGACTCCGACGCGCGGGCCGACACGCTCATGCCGTCGATCCCCCAGGACCTCACCGGCCTGCCCCCCACCCGGGTCGTCACGCTGATACCTGTCACGGCCGGGGTTCTGCGCCACGCCGACGGCGACTTCGTCGACGACCAGCTGGCGCGCCAGATCGCGTTCGGCGGCCGCCTGCGCAACCTGCTCGACTTCGCCGCGCAGGCGCCGCCCGACAGCCTGCAGTTGGTGGTCGATCCGGCCCTGCGCGACGCCGTCGCCGCCATGGCCGACGGGTACGTCGTGCGGAGCCTCCGGCAGGACGCGAACGACGAGGAGGGGAGCCCGGGCAGCGGCAGCGAGGACGCCACGATCTGGCTCGCCGACCTCGACTCGGCCAGCGAGCGACACCACGTGCTGCTGATGCCGTGGGGCAACCCGCACGCCAGCGCGCTTGCCGGCAACGAGATGGCCGGGATCGTCGATGCGGCCGTGCTCGCCAGCACGACGTACGCCGCCAGCGAGCCCGTCGGCACGCTTGTGGCCGGCTGGCAGACGGAAGGGGAGTCGACCCGACGCGGGCTGGCCGCCAGCGCCGCCGCCGGCACGTCCCTGCAGATCGTCGCTCAGCGTAACCTCGTCGGTTTGCAGCCGGTGGACGACGCGGGCTACCTGCCCACCGTGGCGGCGGTCACCACCCGACGGGGTCCGGTGACCACGCTGGTGTCCACGGCCCGGCTCGCCAGCCAGCGGCTGGGCCGCAACACGTCGGCGCTGCAGTTCCGCCAGGGCATGCTGGCCGAGACCACGGTGCGGTCGCTCACCGCCCAGCCGGAGGCCGAGTCGGCTACGGTGCTGGCCCTGCCGTTCCGGTGGGACCCGGGACCCGCCGCTTCCATCACCAGCCTCGCGGCGGCGTACGACTTCCCGCTGGTGACACCACAGGCTGCGCTCCGAGAGGCAGAGACCACCGCCACGCCGTACGCCGGTCAGGTCGTGTTGTCGGGAAGCCAGCCGGGGATGCCGCAAGCCGTCCTCGAGGCGACTGCCCGGCTACGCGACAACGGGCGCACTCTCGTCGGTCTGCTCACCGAGTCGAGAAGGGAGGCGACCGAGCTCAATCAGCAGCTCGGCGTGGCCGGCTCCTCGTTTTGGCAGTGGCGGCCCAGACGTGCAGAGATCCTCATCCGGCGACAGGCTCGCGAGTCCACCATGCGGACCTCCCAGGTCACGGTGACCGGCCCCACGTTCGTGGCCTTGTCGAGTGAGTCCGGCAGGTTCCCGCTCACGATCACCAATGATCTCGACGTCTCGGTCACGCTCGACGTCGTCGTGTCCCCCCAGAACCCGGCGCTGCAGATCGAGCCGATCGAGGACATGGAGCTGGCGGCCGGCCAGCGCCGCGACATCGACGTGCTGTCCCGGGCCGACGGGTCTGGGCTGACACCCGTCCGGGTGCGGCTGTCGACCGTCGAGGGTCGCAAGTTCGGCGCGCCGTGGGACTTCAACGTCAGAGCCACCCAGATCGGAGTGGCGATCTGGGTAGTGATGGGGGTGGGTGCCGCCGTGCTCTTCATCGCCTCGGGGTTTCGCATCCTGAGGCGGATCCGAACGTCGTCGCTCAAGCCGCGAGAGAAGCCCAGTCCCTGATGAGCGGGTCCAACCCGGCGGCCACCGTCTTGTCCTCCAGCGCCCTGATGGCCACCGGCACTTTGCTGTCGAGGCTGACCGGCTTCGTGCGCGCCAGCCTGCTGGCCGCCGCGATCGGCATCTCGCTGCAGGCCGAGGTCTTCAACGTCGCCAACACGATCCCGAACAGCCTCTACATTCTGGTAGCGGGTGGGGTGTTCAACTCGGTGCTGGTGCCGCAGCTGGTGCGGGCGATCAAGAACGACGTCGATGGCGGAGACGCCTACGCCAACCGAGTCATCACGCTCGGAGCGGTGGTGCTGGGAGGCGTCACCGCCGTACTGGTGATCACCGCACCGTGGCTGCTGCGGCTGATGGTGGACGCGAGCTTCTTCACCGACCCCGCGCTGGCCGCCGAGCGGGAGTCGCTGATCGACTTCGCCCGATGGTGCCTGCCGCAGATCTTCTTCTACGGCATGTTCGTGCTGGTCGGGCAGATCCTCAACGCCCGCGGCAGCTTCGGTCCGATGATGTGGGCGCCGATCGCGAACAACCTGATCTCGATCTCCGTGGTCGTCACGTATCTGGTCGTCTACGCCGGCGACCCGGCCGTCGGCGGCTACACCCAGACGCAGGAGGTGCTGCTGGGGCTGGGCTCGACCGTGGGCATCGCGGCCCAGCTGCTCATCTTGTTGCCCTACCTGAAGCGCAGCGGGTTCCTCGTCCGGCCACGGTTCGACTTCAGACGAACTGGGCTCGGCCACACTTTGCGGTTGGGGATGTGGACGGTCGGTTTCGTGATCGTCAACCAGATCGCGTTCTACGTCATGGTGCACCAAGCGACGGCGGGGGTGGCGGCGGCCGCCCACGGCGCCTCCGACGCCAGCGGTTTCACGGTCTACTCGAACGCCTTCCTGCTGACCCAGGTGCCGCACTCGATCGTCACCGTGTCACTGGCCACCGCCACCATGCCGGTCGTCGCCAGGCTGGCCGCAGACGGGCGACTCGGAGACGTCGCCGCCGAGATGTCGCGCACCCTGCGGCTGGTGCTCGCGGTCATCGTCCCGTTTGCGGTGGCGCTGGCGGTGCTCGGCCCAGCGCTGGCCACCGTGCTGTTCAGTTGGGGGCAGGCGGCCGGCGACACCGGCTCCCTCGGGCTGACGCTGGTCGCCTTCGCTCCCGGACTGCTCATGTTCAGCGTGCACTACGTGATCTTGCGAGGCTTCTACGCGGTCGAGGACACCAGGACCCCGTTCTTCATCCAGTGCGTCGTGGCCGCCGTCAACATCACTTTGGCCATCACGTTGACCATGGCCGTGCGGCCCGAGCTGGTGGCGCCGATGCTGGCGCTCGCGTACGGCGCGTCGTACACGGCGGGCTCACTCGTCTCCACCGGCATCTTGTCGCGCCGACTCGGCGGCCTGGGGGGTCGGGCGCTCGCTGGCTTCGTTTGCCGCGTCGTCCTTGCTGCCGTGCCCGCAGCCGGCCTGGCCTTGTTGGCGCTTGTCGGGCTCGACCAGCTCGGACTCGAGGTCGCCAGCAAGTCCGACTCGCTGGTGATCTTGGCCACCGGCGGCCTGCTCGGAATCGTCGTCTACGTGGGTTTGGCCCGCCTGCTGGGTGTCGCCGAGATCGGCCGAATCATTGCGCTGGTGGCCTCGCGCGGCAGGCGCGGCTGAAACGTCCGAACCGGACCCCTACGACCGCTTACCATTAGACACGTGGGAGCACACCTGGTCGAGCCCGGCGCTGTGCTCGGGGACCGGTACGTCGTCGAGGACCTCCTCGCCGAGGAGGGTGAGTCCGCGTCCTGGCGCGCCAGGGACCGCATCTTGGCCCGCTCGGTGGTGATCCAGGCGCTGCCGTCGGCGTCGCCGTTCGCCGCCGAGCTGCTCGCCGCGGCGAAGCGGGCATCCCGGGTCGCCGACCCGCGCATCTTGCAGGTGCTCGACGCCGTCGACGACGGGACGCTTACCTATGTCGTCCGGGAGTGGGCGACCGGCCAGTCGCTCGACATCGTGCTCAGCGAGGGGCCGCTGCCCGCCCGCCGCGCGGCCTGGCTGATGCGCGAGGTTGCTGGCGCGATGGCGAACTCCCACCGGATGGGCCTCCCACACCGGCGGCTGGCGCCCGACACCGTCGTGATCACCAAGTCCAGCGGGGTCAAGGTGATCGGGCTCGGCACCTTCGCCGCGTTGCGCACCGAGCGCGACGAGGCTGACGATCCCGAGACCGAGGACACCCTCGACCTCGGTCGGCTGCTGTACGCCTGCCTGACCGCGCGTTGGCCGGGCGGCGCGGCGAGCGGCCTGCCCGCCGCGCCCATGGAGCACGGCCGGCTGCTGCTCCCGCGGCAGGTCCGTGCCGGGG
>JACCUS010000493.1 GCA_013811715.1 Nocardioidaceae bacterium | reverse complement strand
CCGCTGGAGCTCGTCAAGCACCTGAGTTATGTGGAGCTGCGGTGGCTGGTCTGGGGCTTCCAGGGCGAGGACGTGGGCGACCCGTGGGGCGACAACCGGGACGCTCGTTGGCACGTCGGCGCCGACGAGACCGCCGCCAGCCTCGTTTCGGCGATGCAGGAGGGCGGCGCACGCACGCGCGCCATCGTCGAGGCGCATGAGCTCTCCGACGTTGGCCTGCCGAGCGACCGATGGGACGGCGCCGCCCCCCCGACGCTCGAGCGCATCCTGTTTCACCTGCTCCAGGAGTACGCCCGTCACGTCGGCCACCTCGACCTCTTACGCGAGCTGACCGATGGGGTCACCGGCGAGTAGCGGGCGACAACGCTCCGACGGTGGCGGGGCGGTAACCCCCCAGAGGTCGGATCGTTGCCGAGAGCGGGCGGCTCAGGTCTTGAGGTCGGGGAAGTCATCCTCGGAGTAGTCGTGCTCGCCTCGACTGCCCGACCCGGCCCGCTCGGCCTCGCCGTCGCGGAGCTCGACTCGGCGGATCTTCCCCGAGATCGTCTTGGGCAGCTCGGCGAACTCGATCCGGCGGATGCGCTTGTACGGCGCCAGCTGCTCCCGGGCGAACCGCAACAGGTCCCGAGCCAGCTCCGGGCCGGGCGCGAAGCCGGCCGCCGGCACCACGAACGCCTTCGGCACCGCCAGCCGAACGGGGTCAGGGGAAGGAACCACCGCTGCCTCGGCGACCGCCGGGTGCTCGATCAGCACGCTCTCGAGCTCGAACGGGCAGATCCGGTAGTCGCTGGCCTTGAAGACGTCGTCGCTGCGGCCGACGAAGGTGATGTAGCCCTCGTCGTCGACCGCGGCCATGTCGCCGGTGTGGTAGAAGCCGCCGCGCAGCGACTCGGCGGTGCGTCCGGCGTCGTCTCGGTAGCCGCGCATCAGCCCGAGCGGTCTCCGCGCGAGTTCCAGGCACAGCTCGCCGTCGGGCCCTACCTCGCCGGTCGACGGGTCGACCAACGAGACGACATACCCCGGCAGCGGCAGGCCCATCGAGCCGAGCTTGACCGGCACCCCGGGCGAATTGCCGATCTGTGCGGTGGTCTCGGTCTGCCCGTACCCGTCGCGGATCGTGATCCCCCAGGCCCGTTGGATCTGCCCGATCACCTCCGGGTTGAGCGGCTCGCCTGCGCCCACGCACTCGCGCAGCGACAGCCGGTGCGCCCCGAGCTCCGCCTGGGTGATCATCCGCCACACCGTGGGCGGTGCGCAGAACGTCGTGACACCGACGCGGGCCATCACGTCGAGCAGCGCGGTGGCGTCGAACCGGGCGTAGTTGTAGATCACGATGGTCGCGCCGGCGTTCCACGGGGCGAAGAAGCACGACCAGGCGTGCTTGGCCCAGCCGGGGGAGGAGACGTTGAGGTGCCGGTCGCCGGGCTGAAGTCCGATCCAGTACATCGTGGACAGGTGGCCGACAGGGTACGAGGCCTGGGTGTGCTCCACCAGCTTGGGCTGCGCCGTCGTGCCGGAGGTGAAGTAGAGCAGCAGCGTGTCATTGGCATGGGTGCCGCCGCCGGCCACCGGGGTGACTTCCTCGGCCACCGCGTCGTCGTACGACAGCCATCCCTGCGCCGTGCCGACGCTCAGCCGCACCAGGTCTGCCGTCTCGGGCCCGAACTTGCTGGTGTCCGCGGCGGCGGCGACGACGGCGCGCACCTTGCCGCGGGCGATCCGGTCGTCTAGCTCGGCGGGGGACAGCAGCGTCGTGGCCGGGATCATCACCGCGCCCGTCCGGATGCACCCGAGCATCGCGACCCACAGCGGCGCACAGTTGCCCAGCATCATCAAGACCCGGTCACCGGCCTGCACGTTGGACTGCCGCAGGAAGCCGGCGAAGCGCTGTGAGAGCAGTGCGAGCTCGGCGAACGTCAGCCTGGTCTCGCCGCCGTCCTCTTCGACGACCCACAAGGCCGTGTCGTCGCCGTGGTCGGCTGCGAGCACGTCGAACCAGTCGGTGGCGTAGTTGAACTCTCCCAGGTCGGGCCAGCGGAAGTCGCGGTAGGCGGTGTCGTAGTCCTCCCGGTGCACCTGCAGGAAGTCGCGCGCGTGCCGAAAAAGGGCGGTGGCCTCGGTCGCCGCCCCGGTTACTGCGGCGCTCTCGTCGGTCATTCGGCGTCGTCTCCTCGCGTCAGGATCCGACGGTGAGCGGGCCATGACCGGCTGAGTGTCGGATCCTCGATGGTGGGTGGTCGCAAGGCGAGTCTGCTAACAATCGGCTTATGCGTAAAGAGCGGCTAGATTTCCGTTGTGGCTGATCGCGCGGAGGAAACGGACGACCTGGCCCACGACCACCCAGCTCCGGAGTATCCGGCTCACTGGGAGGCCGACGTGCTGCTGCTCGACGGAGGTGCGGCACGGCTTCGGCCGATCCGACCCGACGACGCCGAGCCGCTGGTCGAGTTCTACTCCCGCGTCTCGCCGGAGTCGAAGTACCTGCGGTTCTTCGCGCCGTACCCGTCGCTGTCGCAACGTGAGGTTCGGCGGTTCACCAATGTCGACCACCGCGACAGGGTGGCCTTCGTGGTGACGATCGGGCCGGCCATGATCGCGGTGGGCCGCTACGACAGGGTGGCGGACGACGACGCCGAGGTGGCGTTCCTCGTCGAGGACGCACACCAAGGCCGCGGGGCGGCCCAGCTGTTGCTCGAGCACCTCGCCCAGGCCGGCCGCGAGACGGGCGTCTCGAGGTTCGTCGCCGAAGTGCTGCCGGACAACATCCGGATGATCCAGACGTTCCGCGACGCCGGCTACCAGGTCGCGAGCGGCATCGAGGAGGGCGTGCTGCGGCTGGAGTTCCCGATCCGGGCGACCGACACCGCGGTCGGCGTGATGCGCTCCCGCGAGCACCGCGCCGAGGCGCGCTCGATGGAGCGCTTCTTCGTGGCGCACGGCGTCGCGATCATCGGCGCGAGCCGACGGCAGGACACCATCGGCGCCACCTTGGTCCGGAACCTTGTGCTCGGCGGGTACTCGGGAAGGGTGTACGCCGTCAACCCGGCCGCCGACGCCGTCGCGGGGATGCCCGCCTACACGTCTGTGCAGGAGATCCCCGACACGGTGGACCTCGCCATCGTCGCGGTGCCAGCGGAGGCGGTCCAAGACGTCGTGCTGGACTGTGCGGCCAAGGGGGTGCACGGGCTGATCGTGATCTCCAGCGGGTTCGCCGAGACCGGCGAGGAGGGGCGGAAGCGGCAGCGGCGGCTCGTGGGGCTGTCCCGGTCGTACGGACTCCGGCTGGTCGGACCCAACTGCCTCGGCGTGATCAACACCGCCGCCGACATATCCCTCAACGCGTCGCTGTCTCCCGTGTTACCGCCGCGGGGGAGGGTGGGGTTCTTCTGCCAGTCTGGCGCCCTCGGCGTGGCGATCTTGGAGACCGTGGTCCGCCGGGGGCTGGGCATCTCGACGTTCGTCTCCGCCGGCAACCGCGCGGACGTCTCGGGTAACGACCTGTTGCAGTACTGGGAGGAGGACGATGCCACCGAGGTCGTGCTCTTGTACCTGGAGTCGATCGGCAACCCGCGCAAGTTCTCCCGGATCGCCCGTCGGGTCGGGCGGGTCAAGCCGGTGGTGGCGGTCAAGTCCGGTCGTACGACGCAGGGCGTGCCGGTCGGACACTCCGTCCGGGCGACGGTGGCGCCGCAGGCCGCGGTGGACGCCATGTTCCGGCAAGCTGGGGTGGTCCAGGTCGACACTCTCGACGAGATGTTCGACGTCGCCCAGCTGTTGGCCCATCAGCCGCTCCCGCTCGGGCCGCGCGTGGCGGTGGTGGGGAACTCCGACGCGCTCGGGCTGCTGGCCGCGGACGCGGCGTCGGCCTCCGGTCTTGTCATCGAGAAGTCGGTGGCGCTGGGCCACGAGGCGTCGGCGGAAGACTTCGAACAAGCCCTGGACGACGCGATCGACAGCCCGAGCGTCGACGCCGTCGTCGCCGTCTTCATCCCGCCGCTGAACACCACCGGCGAGCAGGTGGCCAACGTGTTGGCGGCGGTCGGGGAGCAGTCCGAGAAGCCGATCGTGTCCACCTTCCTCGGTGCGGAGGGAGTTCCTGAGCTGCTGCGGGTTCCCGACCTCGCCGGGTCGGCAGGTCGGGGGTCGGTGCCGTCGTACCCGGCGCCGGAGTCCGCCGTCCGAGCCCTGGCCCGGGTCGTCGCCTACTCGCAGTGGGTCAACCGGCCGCAGGGAGCGGTGACGGTGCTGGACGGCGTCGACGCATCCGCGGCGCGCAGCCTGGTGTCGCGGCTGCTGGCCGGCTCCAGCCAGGAATGCGACCTAGGTGACGCCGACCTGCGCGCGTTGCTCGGGGCGTACGGGATCGAGCTGGCGCCGCTCGCCCGGATCACCTCCCTGGACGAGGCGATCACCGCGGCGGAGTCCTTCGGCTGGGATGTCGTGCTCAAGGCAACAGGCACCCACCTGCGGCAGCGGCCCGATCTGGCTCACGTGTGGCGCAACATCGACCACGCGGCGGACATGACCGCGGCGTGGAACAACCTCAACAGGCTCATCGACGAGCCGGAGCGCGCCGATTTCGTGGTGCAGCCGATGGCCCGACCGGGGATCCCGGTGACGATCGGCGGGATGGAGGACGCTTTGTTCGGGCCGATCGTGTCGTTCGGAATGGCCGGCACCCCCACCGAGCTGCTGGGCGACGTCTCCTACCGGATCCCACCGCTGACCGACTCCGACGCCGAGGATCTGGTGCGAGACGTCCGTGCGGCACCGCTGTTCTTCGGCTACCGAGGCTCGGAGGCAGTGGACGTCGCGGCCGTCGAGCGGCTCATCCGGCGCGTCGCCCAGCTCAAGGACGACCTTCCGCAGGTGCAGGCGGTCGAGCTCGGCCTGGTGCTGGCAGGTGCCGACGGGGCGAAGGTGCTGCGGGCGTCGGCTCGAGTGGCGCCGACGAAGGACACACGCCGTGACTTGTTCGCCCGTCGTCTCACCGGCCCGGCGGGCACCGGCGACAGCGTGGGAGGATGGCGCCATGGCTGACTCGCGTGTGACCAACCGGTCCGAGGAGCTGCGCCGTGCGATCGACCACGTCGGCTACTACCCGAAGGTGGTCGCCGATGCCGTTGGGTCCGCCCTGGCCGGCGAGGCGGTCAACGGCTTCGTGATCCACCACGAGCCGACTTTCGACCGGGACGAGGTACGTCGACACGTGACCGTGCTCGTGCTGACTTCGACCCGGCTGGTGGTGGCGCACACCGACGAGCACCCGCCCGACGACCTGCTCCCCGAGCCGTACGCGTCGACCTCGACCGAGGCGATCCCGATCAGCCGGGTCGGCAGTGTCGCAGTCACCCGGATGGTGGCCAACCCCGCCGCTCCGTCCGAGCCGCGAGAGGCCCCGGGCGTGAGCGAGGCCGTGCTGACGATCGGGTGGGGGGCGGTCAAACGGGTCGACCTCGAGCCGGCGACGTGCGCCGACCCCGAATGCGTGGCCGACCACGGCTACAGCGGAATGTTGGCGGCAGAGGACTTCGCGCTCCGGATCAGCTCGAGCGCGGACGGGCCCGAAGCCGTCGACCGGCTGCTCGAGTTCGCCCGCGCCCTGAGCGAAGCGACCGTCGGGCCTCCGGTCGTAGCGACAGCCGGGCCTCCGAGCGCAGCGACCGTCGAGCGTTGAGCATCGGCAGCGGCGAGGGCGTGCTGCCGCGCTACGGAGCCGACTGGCTGGGCGAGGTGGTGCCGTCGGCGGTGGCCGCCCTCGGCGTACCCGGGTGGTCGAACGTGCTCCAACTGCCGCCGATGGACTCCTGCGTGGTCTTCTTGATCGACGGGCTCGGGTGGAACCTGCTGCACCGGTACGCCGACGAGGCGCCCTACCTGTCCACCCTCGCCGAGGGGACGAGCCCGATCACCTGCGGCGTCCCCTCCACCACGGCCACCAGCCTGACCAGCCTCGGCACCGGACTCCCGCCGGGCGCCCACGGCGTCGTCGGATTCACCTCGCGGATCCCCGGCACGGACCGGTTGCTCGACGCGCTGCGCTGGGACTCCCGGGTCGATCCGCATGAGTGGCAGGCGCACAAGACCGCCTTCGCTCGGGCGCGGGCTGCGGGTGTGGCCGCACACGTCGTCAGCAAGCGGGCGTTCGAGGGCTCGGGGCTCACCGAGGCCAGCCAGCGAGGAGCCGTGTTCGTGGGCGCCGACACTGTTGGCGAGCGGATCTCGGCCACCGTCCGCGCGGCCGCCCACCCGTCCTCGCTGACATACGTGTACGAGGGCGAGCTCGACACCACCGGGCACAGACGCGGTACGACGTCGTGGGCGTGGCGGCATCAACTGGCCATGGTCGACACGTTCGCCGCGCGGCTGCGGGAGGCGCTGCCGGACCGCACGGCGCTGGTCGTCACCGCCGACCACGGCATGGTCGACGTCGAGATGGAGGATCGCCTCGACGTCGACGAGGAGCCGGAGCTGCTCAGTGGAGTCAGCCTGTTCGGCGGGGAGGCACGGTTCCGGCATCTGTACTGCGACAACGGCGCCGTCGAGGACGTGGCGTTCAGCTGGCGCGAGCGGATGGGTGCCGACGCCTGGGTCGCCACCCGGGACGAGGCCATCGACGAGGGGTGGTTCGGGTCGGTGGACACCCAGGTGCGGCCGCGACTCGGCGACGTGATGGTGGCGAGCCTGGGTGACATGGCCGTCGTGTCATCGAGCCACTTCCCTCGCGAGATGTCGTTGGTCGGGCTGCACGGCTCGCTGACGGCCGACGAGATGCTCGTGCCACTGCTGA
>JACCUS010000477.1 GCA_013811715.1 Nocardioidaceae bacterium | reverse complement strand
GGTTCATCGCCGAGTGGAATCCGGTGTCGTCGTTGACCCAGGCGCTGCGTGACCTGTGGGGGAACGGTGACCCAGCCCGGTCGGATGCCGCGCTGCCGCTGCAGCACCCGGTCATCTCGTCCATCATCTGGTCGATCGTCTTCACCTTGGTGTTCGCACCGCTGGCGCTGGCCGCCTTCCGTCGACGCTCACAAGACTGAGCAGAGCTGTCACGCACAGATCGCGTCCGGTAGTCGCTTTCTTCCGGCGTCTTCCGCCGCACACGATCGTCCCAGGGGCTCGGCCCCCGAAGAGTGCAGGTGACGGGCGACGGTCCCTAATCCGTCCCATCCAGTCCCACTCACTAGTACGCTGTACCAGTGAGTGGGACATACCAGGTTGTGATGGGTGATCGAGGCCGCCTCGTCGTACCGGCGGAACTTCGGGAGCGGCTGGGCCTGGAGGCGGGCAGCCACTTGTTGCTGCTGGACACGTCGCAAGGCGTCGTGCTGGCGACAAGGCAACAGGTCAAGGCACTCGTACGGCGGGACCTCCAGGGAACGAGCCTGGTCGAAGACCTGCTGGCCGACCGTCGCCGCGCCTCCGACAAGGAAGACAGCATTTGAACCTCTTCGATGCGTCCGCCCTGTTGTGCTTTCTGCAGGGAGAGGAAGGTGCGGACGTGGTCGAGCGCGAACTTGTGGCCGGGGGAGTGTGCAGCGCGGCCAACTGGTCAGAAGCGGCTCAGAAGGTCTTGGCCCGCAGCCGAGACTGGGAGCTCGCGCGCGGTCTGCTGCTCGGCTACCGCCTGGTTATCGAGCCGGTGCTCGTGCCCGACGCGGAGCGGGCGGCCGCCATGTGGCGTCCCGGTTCAGGGTTGTCGCTAGGGGATCGGCTATGTCTGGCCACGGCTGAGCGACTCGACGCGGTTGTGTGGACAGCTGATTCCTCTTGGGGGACTTCGGACACGATCCGTCAAGTGCGCTGAGGGACGACGGGCCGCACGCGCCGAGACGAAGTCGCTCTCGTTCTGGCCCGGTCGCTACGAGCATTGAGTTGCCAGCCCCTAACCATGATCCTTCTTGCTCGCAAACCCCTCGGCCACGCCGATGAGCAGGAGCGCGGCGATCACAGCGACGACGAAGCCGAGGATGTTCAGTTCGAAGATGTCGCCGGTGTCCAGCAGGTTCGCGACAACGCCCCCGATGACCGAGCCGGCGAGGCCGAGGAGAAGGGTCCACAGGATGCTCAGATCCTGCTTGCCCGGCTTGATCAGCCTGGCCAGCGCTCCGATGATCAAGCCTGCAACGATAAAACCGAACACGTCGTTCTCCTTTTGCGCTGTGCTCCAATCGGACGGGTCCAAAGTACCGGAGTGCGCAAACGCGTCGTCCGCCATCATCCGGGATGGACGTCCGTAGCATGGCGAGGTGCAAGGCTTCGTGAAGCGTCGAGATCCTCCCGCGCGGGGTTCGATCCCCGAGGCGCTGGGGATGTTCCGCGCCGAGGTGCGCTTCTACCTCGAGCTCGCTCCGGTCGTCGGCCTGCGGGTGCCGGTCTGCTACCGCGCTGAGGAGGGCGACTACGGGACCCATCTGGTCCTCGAGGATCTGTCGGCGTGGAAGCCAGGGGCGGATCCCACCGTGACAGCCAAGCTCTTGGCAGACATGCACGCTCGTTGGGAGGGTCGTGTGCCCGGTCAGTGGCCGTGGCTTCGACCAGCCGGTGCGGCCGCCGATCTGGTCCAGGAGCTCTTCGACCGGACATGGCCCGGTCTCTCGGCGCGAGACGACCTCACCCCTCGGGTACGAGAGCTGGGCGACCAGCTCGTCGGTCGCGTGGTCGCCGCCGAACGGGAGGCTGCCGACGCCGGCCGGCTCACCCTCGTCCACGGAGACGCCTCGATGCGCAACCTGCGCAGCAGTTCGGACGGCGAGGTGGTGTTCCTGGACTGGGAGGACGTGGCGGCCGCGCCGGGCGTGACAGACCTGTCGTGGCTGCTGCTCTCCTCCGTGGAGGAGGAACGCTGGGACGCGGTCATCGCCGCTTATGGCGCCACGCCCGGTCTGGTCGAGGTGCTTCCGGCCGCGGTGGTGCAGGGTTTGCTCACTCTCGCGGACGCACCGGTGGGATCCGACGAGGCGACCGGTTGGGTGGGTCGCCTGGAAAGTGCCCATCGGTGGCTGCGCGCGGCGTGAGCTCAGCCGTCCCGAGCGGCTGACGCATCAGCGCCGTCAAGCACGGCGGTCACCGCTTCGTACGTCCGCTGGATCTCGTCGGCATCGCTGGGTACGACGGTGACTGCCGGCCGCGAGCGAAGCACTTCCGTGAGCTGGTCATACATGTCAGTGAGAAGTGAGACACCACCGGTGCGGTCGACCAGATCCTGCACCTGCCGATGCCAAGCTTCGTCGGACCCGTGACCGCGGTTGGCGAAGCGTTCGAGGGAACGGTCCCTGGTGTCCATCACAGCGATCTCGCAGAACATCGCAGCGCCCTGGTGCGCGACCGCTTCGAAGCGTTCGATCTCGCTGAGCCGCCCGAGGTACTGCGGCAGTACGACGTCGTGGCCGGCGCGAAGATGGGTGGCGGCCATGGCGAGGGCGATCGGCCGAACGAGCGCGCCTGTCTCCGCGAAGTGGTCGCTCCAGCCGCCGACGAGGGGGCGCAACTTGTCGATGTCGAGGTTGAGAACCCCGGGGTGGTTGTCGACGTACATCTGTGCGAGGGTCGACTTGCCGATCCCCGGCGGTCCGTTGATGTGGATGAGGCGTGGCACGCCGCGAGTGTAGAGCGGCGGGGGAGGGATGGCTGGCTGACTCGTCAGCGGCAGGGTCACATCTCCTCGTGGGTGTCGGGGTCGCCTCCGAACAACCGACCGTCGGGTCGGGCGAGTCCGGTGATCGCCTCGACCTCGGCGTCGCTCAGCTCGAACGAGAACACGTCCAGGTTCTGCCGCTGTCGGGCCGGAGTCGCCGACTTGGGCAGGGGGAGTGAGCCCACCTGCAGCTGCCAGCGCAGGACGACCTGTGCCGGGGTGACGCCGTGAGCCTCCGCGGCGTCAGTCACCGACGCCTCTGCGAACGGGGCGCTGCCTTTGCCGAGCGGGCTCCATGACTCGGTCTGGATGCCGAGGGATGCATCCACCTGTCGCATCTGTTGCTGAGGGAAGTACGGGTGCAGCTCGATCTGGTTGACGGCGGGCGTGACGCCGGTGTGGTCGATGATGTCGCTGAGGTGTCGCTCGGTGAAGTTGCTGACGCCGATGGAACGCACCAGTCCGCGCTCACGCAGATCGACGAGGGCTCGCCAGGCGTCCACGTATCTGCCGACGCTGGGGTTCGGCCAGTGGATGAGACACAGGTCGAGATGCTCGAACTGGAGCCTGCCGAGGGAGTCCTCGACGGACTTCATCGCCATCGTCTGCTCATGGTGACGGCCGGGGATCTTGGTGGTCACCTGGACGTCCTCGCGGGCAAGACCGGATCGGCGGAAGGCCTCGCCAACCTCTTCCTCGTTCTCGTAGTTGACGGCGCTGTCGAACAACCGGTAGCCGACCTCGATCGCGCTGGTCATCGCCGCGATGCCGTCAGCGCCCTTGAGCGCACCCGTGCCGAAGCCGATCACCGGGAGGGTGTTTCCGTCGTTGAGTGTGTTGCGGGGGATGTCTGCAGTCATATCTCCCAACCTAGGCCAGCGCGCGGGTGCTCCTCATCGTCTCGAGAGCCTGCAGGGTCCAGGCCTCGACACCGGACTTCGACGCGCCCAAGCCGGTCAGCAGCCCGACGGTCGGCTCGTCCCCGGACTCGAGCAGGCCGAGCAGGAGGTGCTCGGTGCCGACGTACCCGTGCCCGAGCCGCAGTTCCTCACGTACGGCGAGCTCGAGCACCTTCTTGAGCCCGGCCGAGAAGGGCACGTGCTCCAGGCTCGGTTCTCCCGTTGGCGGCAGTGTCCCCTCGACCGCCCGGGTCAGGACGTCCCTGCTCGCCCCTGCCGCCTCGAGGGCTTGCCCGGCGAATCCGTCCCACTCGGCGAGGATGCCGAGTAGGAGGTGCTGGCTGGTGAGCTCCGCGTGGCCGCGCTCGCGGGCCGCGTTCTGGGCCTTGAGCACCACCACAGCCGCCCGGTTGGTGAAGTTTTCCATCGAGGTGTCGCCGGCCACGAAGCGCTTTTGCACGGCCTGCTTGGTCACCCCCATGCTCCGACCGACCATGGCCCACGAGGCACCGGACCGCCGCGCCTGGTCCACGAAGTGCCCGACCAGGTGGTCGGCTAGCTCGCCGAGGTGGTCGGCAATGGCGGAGGCCTCGGAGAGCCGGTCCAATGGGGTGCCCCCGGGGCGGCGCCTCTCGACCTGGCGGATCTGTTCATCGAGTGTCATTTCGTCAACGGTAGGTTGACGACGGTGGTGTGTCAACCCGTGGTTGACGCTCTGGTCCGAGGGAAGGAGGCTAGGGCGCTTCCAGCACCGCGAGGTCGCGCGCGGCGTAGCGGGTGGGTGCTCGCACGCACTCCTCGTCCATCACCACGGCAACCGCTGACCGGCACCCCCTCTCGTCAGCCTGGCTCACGGACGACCACCATGCGGCAGTTGACTGGGCCGGTCTCCCGAACGTGGCAGCCAACTAGAGGCCCGGTCCGGAGGATGTCGGGAGGGACGAAACCGCTATAAATCGCGCGCCTTCAGGGCATCCAGGTCCCGCTCGGCGTAGAGCCGGTGCTCCCACTCCTCGTTGAGGATGCACAGCAGGCACTCACGCACCGAGTAGCTGC
>JACCUS010000442.1 GCA_013811715.1 Nocardioidaceae bacterium | reverse complement strand
CGTGCTCGTTGGAGCGGGTGTACGCCAGCGGCGGCAGCAACCAGGCGTCGATCTCCTCGCCCACCTGTTCGACGGCGGCCGTGGCGACGGCGTTGGCGATCAGCACGTCGGTGTTGAGCGGCAGGTGCGGCCCGTGCTGCTCGATCGCCCCCAACGGCTGGACGATGATGCTGTCCTCGACGATCCGTGTTGCCACCTCGTCGACTCGCAACTCGGCGAGGTTTCGTCGGAGGCGAGGCACGGTGCCAGGTTAGCGACCACCCCCGCTGCGCTGGGATCAGCTGTGGAGGCGACCGCTGAGCGTGTGGAGCTTGGCGAGGGTGCGCAGCTCTTCGTCGACCGGTTGCACGACGAGCCGCTCACCGACCTCCGTCGTGGCATCGACCAACGTCCGACGGGCGCGACCGGCGCGACCCCTGGCCCCGACGGCGGTCGCCCACCGGGCTGCTATTGCCAGCAGCACGCCGAGCACAGCGCCTCCGACAGCGAGCACCGTCGGCCATGGAACCTCACCGAGCCTCGGCGTCGGGAGGCCCGGCAACCGGAGCCAGGCCACGACACCGAGCACCACCAGCCACAGCAGCCCGACGACCAGCACGCCAGCGAGCACGCGCTGTACGGCGCCGAGGGCGCGCCACCAGCGTGGCTGCTCGGTCGGTAGCCGGGCGGCGCCGACGGCGCGATCGATGGCGTCGTCGAGATCCCCTCGCCGGGCGTCGGCCGCCTGGACGATCCGGCGGCGCCACACGGGCGGGAGACCCTCGGCGGTGTCGTCGACGAGGCGGCGGATCGCCGATGACACGCCGGCGGCGGCGATCGGTGACGGCGGTGGCAGCGACGTGCGAGGAACCGCAGCCGCTTCGGTCGCGTTCGACTCGCGGCGCCGGTCGAGACCGAGGCGGCGCAACGGATCGGGCCGCAGCCGCGTCAGCCAACGGGTCGGCGGCCAGCCTGCCGCCTGCCGACCACGTATGCGGTGCGCGTCGGCCACGGCGTCGACCACACCGTCCACACCGCCGGCCGAGGCAAGGGCAGCGCCGAGCTGACGGGTGGCGGCCACCGGCACAGGGCCTGGCTTCACGCTTCCGATGGCAAACTCCAGGTCGTCGGCGATCCAGTCGACGTCGGCGTCGAGACGGGCGACGAGCGCCCGGCGTTCGCCAACGCGGGCGCCCAACTCGCCACGGAGATCGTCGATGCCCTCGCCGGTGCGGGCGGAGACACCGAACAGGCGCACGCCTGCTCCCTTGCCCGTGATCTTGCCCAACAGTCCCGGTCTTGCGATGGTCAGACCGTCGGCCGTGAGCAGCCGACCGAGATCCTCCAGCGCCGCTCGCCTGGCATCCGTCGGCAACGTATCGACGTGGTTGAGGGCCACGAGCGTCACGTCGGCATGCCCGGCGAAGCGACGCAGGTAGCCCTCGTGAAGCGCAGCGTCGGCGTACTTCTGCGGATCGACCACCCAGATGAACACATCCACGACATGCACCATGCGATCGACCTCCTGGCGGTGGCCAGCCGACGTCGAGTCGTGGTCGGGTAGGTCGAGCAGGACGAGTCCCGCCAAAGCCGGCTCGATGACAACGGCGTACCGGCGCACGCCGAGCCAGTCGAGCAAACCAGCGGCGTCGGCGCCGAGGGTCCCATCGGCGGTGAACACGGCGGCCTGCGTGCTCGCCGTCGTCGGTCGGCGCACACCCACCGTCGCCAGATCACTGCCGGCCAGCGCGTTGAACATCGACGACTTGCCGCTCCCGGTCGCCCCGGCGAGCGCTACCACGGTGTGTGTGGCGCCGTGTTCGAGCCGCTCACCCGCCCGTTTGGCCGTCGCTGCGGTGCGAACCGCAACGTCGGGCGGCAGCCGCCCTTCGGCGAGCGCGGCGATCTCGCCGAGCAGATCGAGGCGCTCCAGCAGTCGCTCACCGCCCCGCCCGACGGAGACTGCAGGCGACGACGACGCCGGCGCGATCATCGCCCCGAAACCCCTGCACGCAACCGCTCCGCCAGCCGGCGCAGCCGCCCCACATCATCCTGCTGGCGATGCGGATCCAGCGCCGCCGTGAACCGGGCCGCCTCGGCCCCGAGGAGCTCTCCGACCCGCCGCTCCAGATCGGCCCGGGCCTGGGTGGTCAGCCGGCGCACCGCCTGATCGCCGAGCAGCGCCTCCAGCAGCTTCTGCCCGACGGCCGACGTGCCGCCGGCGATGGCCACCTCGGCGCCGGTCAAACCGCCCGTCTGGGAGAACACACCGACCATCAACACGAGCGCCACGCCATTGACGCCGTACGACAGCACCCTCGCAGAGAGCTGCTTGCCACGGCTCTCGCGGCGCAGCAAATCGAGCACGCCGGCCTGCCAATCGCGCACCATGCGGG
>JACCUS010000434.1 GCA_013811715.1 Nocardioidaceae bacterium | reverse complement strand
AACGGGAGCGCCTAGGCGCACGCGCGAAACACCGAGTCAGGCCGCGCTCGGGAGGATCACCACGAATCGCGCGCCGGGGTCGCCGTCTTCGACCTGCACCGACCCGCCGCTCCGCAGCACGATCGCCTTGACGATCGCCAACCCCAGGCCGGTCCTGCCCTCGTC
Organism: Nocardioidaceae bacterium; assembly: GCA_013811715.1. Classification (GTDB taxonomy): domain Bacteria; phylum Actinomycetota; class Actinomycetes; order Propionibacteriales; family Nocardioidaceae; genus JACCUS01. The sequence continues at coordinate 3,733 of JACCUS010000434.1, read as the reverse complement.
GCGCGCCCGCGCCCGATCGCTGCGGAAGAACCGCTCGAAGATCCGCTCCCGCTCGTCGACCGGCACCCCTGCCCCGTCGTCGTGTACGGCGAGCCGCACCCCGCCGTCGTACTCCCCGAGCCCGACGACGACCTGCGCCGACGCGTGCCGGCAGGCGTTCTCGAGCAGGTTCCGCGTCATCCGGGCCAGCTCCTCGCGGCTGCCTCTGATCGGCGCTGCGGAGACGCCGCGAGTGTCGATCGGAACGGGGGAGGTGGTGCCCACGCGCGCCGCCTCCTCCAAGACCACGTCGTCGAGGTCGACCAGGGTGGTACGTCGACCAGCGTCGCTTTCCTCAACCCTGGCGAGGAAGAGCAGGTCGCGCACCAGATGCTCCAGCTCTGCGTTGTCGCCCAGCGCCGCCCGGGCGACTGCGGACCAGTCCGTGCCGGTCGGGTCGACCAGCGCCACCTCGAGCTGGGTGCGCAGCGCGGTCAGCGGGCTCTGCAGCTCGTGGGCGGCGTCGGCGACGAAGGTACGCTGCTGCTCGCTCGCGGCCTGCAGGCGGTCCAGCATCGTGTTCATGGTGGCTGCGAGCCGGCCGATCTCGTCGTCGGTCTGCGGGCGCGGCACCCGACGGTGGAGCTCGTCGCCGGAGATGCGCTCCACCTCGGCGCGGATCTGCTCGACGGGGCGCAGCGCCCGGCCCAGCAGCCACCAGGCGGTCCCCGCGAACGCCACCAGCAGCACGGGCAGTCCCCCCGCGAGCAGCCCCTGCAGCGTGGCGAGCGTCTCCTCCACCGAGCTCAGGCTGGCGCCGACGTACACGGTCACCGGCCCGTCGTCGGTGTCGGCTCGTAGAGCCCAGACGCGGTAGCCCTCCTCGTCGTCACCGTCGGGCACGTCGGTCAGGGTGCGCACCGTGGGCTCGTTCCGGTCGGCGGGGAAGGACGCCACCGGCGGTGTTTCCAGCGGTACCGGGCCAGCGGCGATCACCGTGCCCGAGGCGTCGACGACCTGGGCGAAGTCGTCGTCGGTGGGCACCGTGAGCGGGCTTTGTAACGCACCGGCCTCGGCCAGCGAAGCGAGGTCGCGGACCCGGGTCTCGGCCGCGGCGTCCCGGTCCTTCACCAGCTCCATCCGGAGCAAGAAGACGAGCCCCAGCGCTCCGATCGTCAACGCCGCCGCGACCACCAGCGTGGCAAGAGCAGTCGCGCGCGCCCGCACGGTGCGCAGCCGAAGCCTCGACGAGATCGCCGACATGACCCCTCTCAGCCACCGTCCGGGTCGAGCCGGTAGCCGACGAGCCTGACCGTCTGCAGGCTCTTGCGACCGAACGGCCGGTCGACCCGTTCCCGCAGCAGCCGGACGTAGACCTCGACGATGTTCGGGTCGCCCTCGAACGCGAAGTCCCACACATGCTCGATGATCTCGGCCTTGGACAACACCTCGCCGGGTCGGCGCATGAAGAACTCGAACAGGGAGAACTGGCGTGGCGAGAGCTCGATGGGCACCTCTCCCCGCGACACCTCGTGCCTGGCGGGGTCGAGCCGGAGGTCTCCGGCGGTGAGCACGACCGGCCGCTCGGTGCGTCCACGCCGAAGCAATGCCCGCAGCCGGGCGACCAGCACCACGTAGGAGAACGGCTTGGAGAGGAAGTCGTCAGCCCCGGTGTCGAGGGCCTCGACCTCGTCGTCGGCGCCGTCCTTGGCGGTGAGCATCAAGATCGGCGTCCAGTCCGCCGCCTCCCGCAGCTTGCGGCACACGTCGTGCCCGTCGAGGCCGGGCAACATGACGTCGAGGACGATGACGTCGTAGCTGTTCTCGGTGGCCAACCACACGCCGTCGGTGCCGTCGTGGGCCACGTCGACGGCGAACCCCTCCTTCTCCAGCCCCCGCCGTAGCGCGTCAGCAAGGCTCTTGTCGTCGTCGACCACCAAGACCCGCACGGCAGCAGGATCCCACGGATCGGCTGAAGCGCGACTGAACGTCACTGGCGGGTACGACGACGGGGCATCCGCCGCGAATTCGGCAAAAGGCACTAAGCGCCCAAGTCTCCGATAGCATCGGCGTCGTGTCGCACCACACGACCTCACGCCTGACCGCCCTGCTCACCTGCGCGGGGCTGCTCCTAGCCGCGGCGCTCGCGGCCGCCGCGGCTAGTGCCGCGCCGGCCTCCACACCCCCGGAACCGGCTGGACCACAGGCACTGACACAGCCGCCAGCCCAGCCACGGCTCGCCGTACCGCCCGCGCAGGAGCGGCCGAACGTGCTGGTGCTGCTGACGGACGACCAGACGGTCCGCGACATGCAGGCGATGCCCAACGTCCAAGCGCTGATCGGCGACCGGGGCGCGACCTTCGCGAACAGCTTCTCCAACAACCCGCTGTGCTGCCCCGCCCGGGCCTCGCTGCTGACCGGTCAGTACTCGCACAACCACGGCGTCTACACGAACCGCCTCGATGTTGGAGGTGGCTTCCCCGCGTTCGACGACTCCAGCACGTTGGGCACCTGGATGCAGGAAGGCGGCTACCTCACCGGGTACGTCGGGAAGTACCTGAACGGCTACGGGCAAATCAAGTACGGGCATGATCCAACGTACGTCCCCCCGGGATGGGGGCAGTGGAACGGCTCCCTAGACCCCTCGACGTACAACTACTACCACCAAAGCCTCAACGAGAACGGCGTTGTCAAACGCTACGACGGCGTCTACGCCACCACGTTGGCCGCCCGCAAGACCCGGCGGTTCATCGAATCGGCCGCCGGCCAGAGCGAGCCGTTCTTCCTCTTCACCTCGTTCCTTGCTCCTCACTTCGGGGCCCCGATCGAAGTCGATGACCCCAGCTGGGGCGATGGGCGGGGTTACAAGACGCCAGCGGTGCACGACAAGTACCGCAACGACTACGCCGGTCTGACCATCCCCCAAGACCCGAACTTCAACGAGGCCGACGTCAGCGACAAGCCGGCGGGCATCGCCAGCCGGCCGTTGCTCGGCGACTCCCGGATCGCCGACCTGACCGAGCAGTACCAGCAGCGACTGGAGTCGCTGAGATCGGTCGACGAGGCGATCGCGGGCATCATCGCCACGCTTGAGGAGAACGCCGAACTGGAGAACACCGTCATCGTCTTCACGTCCGACAACGGACTCCTCAGTGGCGAACACCGGCTTACGGGGAAGAAGAGGATGTATGAGTCCTCGATCCGGGTGCCGCTCATGATCCGCGGTCCCGGTATCCCCGTGGGGGTCGAAGTCAAGCAACTCGTCGGCACCATCGACGTCGCGCCCACGATCGTCGACGCGGCGAAGGTCCAGGCGGGACTTCCGATGGATGGTAGGTCGATGCTGCCGATGATCGCCGACTCGGCCGCTCCGCCGCCGTGGCGGACGATGCTGCTCGAGACGGGGTCGAGTGTGGAGCCGACGCTGTCGATCGTCGGAATCCGCACCAGGTGGTGGATGTACGCCGAGCGGGGCTCGGGTGAGGATGAGCTCTACGACATCCGCAACGACCCGTTCGAACTCGAGAACCGGGCGGGTGACCCCGACTACGCCTTCGTCGAGGAGCGGCTGGCCGACAGCCTCGACGCGTTGCGCGACTGCTCCGGCGTCAACTGCCGCTGAGTCGCGTCCTCGCGTCCTCAGCCCGTCCGTCCCGTTAGTTCGACGGGGATCTCAGAAACGCCATAAAGCGCCGAAGACTCCGATAGCGTCTCCTCGACACAAACATCGCCTGAACCGAAGTCAAAGGGGGAG
>JACCUS010000254.1 GCA_013811715.1 Nocardioidaceae bacterium | reverse complement strand
GATGGGAGCGGCGTACTGGCAGGGGCTGCTCGACTGGCTGCGGGACACCGTCCTCGACGAGGCCAAGATCGGGCCGACCGACCTCGACCTGCTGCAGGTCACCGACGACGTCGACGAGGCGGTGTCGATCCTGCGCGCGTCGGCCGCTGATCGCGTCTCCGGTGACGGGGACCACCCGGTGCCGCACCAGCCCGACTAGGACCGCTCCACGACACGTCGTACAAAGTGCATTGACTTAGACGACTATGGGCACTTACTGTACCAGCCAAGTTGACTTACTCCTGAAAGAAGGGTGCTTGGCGTGCGAAAGCTCATCGTTCTGGCCGTTGTCGGGCTGTTCGCGCAACTGGTGGATGGCTCCCTGGGCATGGCCTACGGCGTCACCTCGTCGTCGCTGCTGCTAGCCACCGGCATCGCGCCGGCCGCGGCGTCTGCTGCCGTGCACCTGTCCGAGGTGGGTACGACGCTGGTCTCCGGGGCTGCCCACTGGAAGTTCGGCAACGTCGACTGGCGGGTTGTCGCCATCATGGCGGTGCCGGGCGGCATCTTCGCGTTCATCGGCGCGACGTTCCTCGTCAGCCTGCCAGGCGATGCCGCCAAGCCGTGGGTGGCGCTGCTGCTGCTGTCGCTCGGTGCCTACGTGCTGTGGCGGTTCTTGGCGCTGGGCGCCCGGCGCCCGCAGTTCAAGGGCACGCTGTCCGCTGTCTTCCTGGTGCCACTGGCCGCCGTCGCTGGGACCATGGACGCCATCGGCGGCGGGGGATGGGGTCCGGTCGGCACCACGTCGCTGCTCTCGTCGGGGCGCCTCGAGCCCCGCAAGGTGGTCGGCTCGGTCGACACGTCGGAGTTCGTGGTGTCGGTGGGCGCCTCACTTGGCTTCCTGCTCGCCTTGGGATCCGCCGGCATCAACTTCGCCTGGGTGGCCGCTCTGCTGATCGGCGGAGTGATCGCCGCTCCGCTGGCGGCCTACATCGTGAGGCACCTACCGGCGCGGGTGCTCGGTGTCGCGGCCGGTGGCGTCATCATCATCACCAACGTCAAGACGGTCCTGGAGAGCAGCTGGATCGGGCTCGAGGAGGGCTCGAGCCTCGTCTGGTCGATCATCGCTCTGCTGGTGGTGGGCTGGTTCTCGCTGATCGGTGCCGCCGTCAACACCGAGCGGGCCGCTCGTCGCAGCGACGCCGCCGCGCGGCGGGCCGTTCCGGCGTGACGGTCGACGTCATCGAGGCCCTCGGCGCAATGTCGAGTTGCTCTGCCAGAATTGGCGCCATGCGCGTCTCGGCCAAGTCCGACTACGCCTTGCGGGCGTTGATCGAGATCGCGCTGCAGGCGGGTGACGATCCGGTGTCAGCCGAGCAGATCGGCAAGCGCCAGGAGATCCCGCACGGGTTCTTGCAGTCGATCCTGGCCGACCTGCGCCGAGCCGGCGTGGTGTCGAGCCAGCGCGGCCAGTCCGGCGGGTGGCGGCTCGCCCGGGCCGCCGAGGAGATCAGCATCGCCGACGTGATCCGGGCCGTCGACGGCCCCTTGGTCAGCGTCTACGGCGTACGTCCGGAGTCGGTCTCCTACAACGAGTCGGCGAAGGTGCTGCAACCAGTGTGGATCGCTGCCCGCAGCAGCCTTCGTCAGGTCTTCGAGGCGGTCACGATCGCCGCGCTCGCCAACGGCGCGCTGCCCGCCGACGTACTCGCTCGCACCCGCGACGACGAGGCCTGGCGCCCGCACTAGGGCCGCGAAGCCCAGCGCAGCCGCGGTCGTTCCATCCGGGCGTGGCACGATCGAGCCCGTGACCTGGTTCCTCGGTGTGGTCGTGGTGCTGCTGCTCGGCGGTGTGGTGGTCGTCGCTGCCGGTCGCGGTGCCGCGATGCGACCGGTGTACGACGACCGCCCGGACCCGCAGCTGCCGATCTCGGGACCGCTGACCGCGCAGGACCTGCGACGTGTGCGGTTCGCGGTCGGGGTCCGTGGCTACCGGATGGACGAGGTCGACGCGCTGCTGCGTCGGTTGGCGGTCCAGCTCGATGACGCGCCGCCGGGCCGGGATCCGGCCGCCCCCCCGGAGCGCGGCGTACCGGACCAGCCGTGACCGGTCTCTTGCGCGAGCGCGTCGTGCTGGAC
>JACCUS010000410.1 GCA_013811715.1 Nocardioidaceae bacterium | reverse complement strand
ATCGCTCCCAGCGTACCGAGGCGTCCGATGGCTGACCCGAGATGCCTGCCGGCGGTGGCAGCCTCCACCGCGCTCGCCTTGACGCTCGTGGCCTGTGTCAGCTCGTCGTCCGAACCCGACCCCAGCGAAACCGGAGTAAAGGTGACGACCGGAGCGTCAGTCGGCGAGGAGACCCAGCCCGAAGAGCCGACCAGCATCCCCAGCGAGACAGTGACCGGACCAGAGAGCAGCGAGCCCGCTGAAACGGGAACCGAACCCGACGCCTCGGCTGAGACCTCGGGTGGGGGGGTGTCCGAGCACCTGACCGGCAGCCCCAGTAGGTACGGCGCCCGGCCGGGCCCGGTGGACCGGCGAATCAGCCGGATGTCGCTGCGCGACAAGGCGCGCCAGCTCGTCGCGGTGGCGTTCTCCGGTACGACGGCGCCAGGTCGGCTGATCCGCACACTTCATCCCGGCGGGCTGATCTACTTCAGCGACAACGTGCAACGCAACGCACAGATCCGGGCCATGTCGGCCCGGGTGCAGCGCATCGCCAGACGCACGGGCGAGCCGTTGCTGCTGATGACCGACCAAGAAGGCGGGCTGGTCACCAGGTTGCCTGGGACGAGCGATGTGCCCGGCGGGGCGGAGTTCGGTGGCGACGCGCGCTGGGCCCGCCGTACCGCCAAGCGCACCGGTGAGTTGATGGACCGGTTGGGCATCGGCGTCAACCTGGCGCCGATCGCCGACGTCAATACGGTCGGCAACGCCGGTGTGATCGGGTCGCGGTCGTTCTCCTCCGACCCTGACGTCGCCTCCCGGCTGGTGCGCGCGCAGGTCTGCGGATACCACGCCGGTGGCATCGCCACGACCGTCAAGCACTTCCCGGGTCACGGGTCGACCGCGACCGACAGCCACGCCTCGACCGCCACCATCACCAAGAGCAGGTCGGCCTGGCGGCGCACTGATCTGCCACCGTTCGCCTCGGCGGTGCGCGCCAGAGTCGACCTGATCATGCTCGGGCACCTGGCCTTGCCGGCGTTTGACCCGTCCGGCCGACCGGCGACGATCTCGCCCCAGCTCAACCGGCGCCTGTTGCGAGAGCGGCTGGGTTACGAGGGCGTGGTGGTGAGCGACGCGCTCAATATGGGTGGCATCACATCGTGGGGTAGCAGTCGTCAGATCGCCGTACGTGCCATCAAGTCCGGCGTCGACCTGCTGCTGATGCCGCCACAGCCCGCCGAGGCGGTCCGGGGAGTCGTCGAGGCGGTCCGCGACGGGCGGCTGAGCGAGCGCCGGCTCAATGCCTCCGTCGAGCGGGTGCTAGCCCTCAAGCAGCGGCTCGGGCTCTACCGTGCAGCGGAGCAGCTGCCTCGCTGCTGACCGGCTCGGCGAGAGGACATCTGACGGACCAGCAGCGATGGGCCTGCCGCGCTGCTCCGAGGTGACCGAGTATCGGCGAACGTGCCTCCGCACCGCGAGTTGCGAGTCGTTCTCGCATCCCGGCGCGCTGAGCGCGATCTGCTCGCAACTCACCGTCCCTGGTTGCGGCCTCGGCTGGGTGAGGTGCCCTGGGTGGGACTCGAACCCACACTGTACGGATTTTGAATCCGCGTTCTCTGCCGATTGGAATACCAGGGCTTTGCCATACGCTATCCGCCGCCCTTGGGCAGGCCAAGCGCACCCGGCCGCCACTCGCTCAGCGGGTCACGAAATGACAACGACGGTGAGACGATGGATGTGCCGATGCTGACGTGAGCCGGTGAACGCGCTAAGTTGCAAGCCATCAGTCAACGCCGGGCCTCGCTGGCTCGGCCTCTCAGCAAGTACGGATCAGGAAGTACGGAGGGCCCATGAATCGCCCATCACGAGCAGCCCAGTTCGCTGCCATCTCAACGGCCGGCGTGCTGATGCTCGCCGCGTGCGCGCAAGATGACTCCGGAGGCGGCAACGGCGCCGGCGGCGACCCGACCGGAGACTCCACAGAGGCGACCGAGTCGGAGCCCACTGAGACCGAGTCGACCGCACCTCCTGGCAACGGGGAGCTGAAGATCGGCACGCTGTTGCCGGTGACCGGCGACCTGGCCTACCTCGGGCCGCCGGAGTTCGCCGGCGTCGACCTCGCCATCGAGGAGATCAACGACGCCGGTGGCGTGCTGGGCAAGCCGGTGACGACGGCGCAGGCCGACTCCGGCGACGGAACGCCCAAGATCGCCCCGCAGGGCGCCGACAAGCTCTTGAATGCCGGCGTCGACGCCGTGATCGGGGCAGCCTCGTCCAGCGTGTCGCTGAGCTTCATCGACACCCTGGTCAACGCCAAGGTCGTTCAGTTCTCGCCCGCGAACACCTCCACGGAGTTCGACACGTACGACGACAACGGGTACTACTTCCGCACCGCCCCCTCTGACGTGTTGCAGGGCGCGGTGCTGGGCAACCTGGTCGCCGACGACGACAACAAGAACGTCGCGATCATGGCCCGCCAGGACTCCTACGGTGAGGCGCTGGCCGAGAACGTGACGAAGGCCCTCAACCAGCGCGGAGTCGACATCGCGACGACGACGCTCTACAGCGCCGACGCGCAGAGCTTCACCGCCGAGGTCAACGAGATCGCCGCTTCCAACCCCGACTCCCTCGTGCTGATCGCGTTCCAGGAGACGACGAAGATCATCCCCCGGCTGATCGCCGCCGGTGTAGGTCCGCAGGACATCCAGACCTACTTCGTGGACGGCAACATCTCGCAGTACGGAACCGGCAAGGACGGCTTCCCCGCCGGGACGCTCGAGGGTGTGAAGAACACCGCACCGGCCGTGGAGATCAGCGAGGACTTCCGGCAGCGGCTGCTCGACATCGACCCCAAGCTCGAGGAGTTCACCTACGGTCCGGAGGCCTACGACGCCACGATCATGACGGCGCTGGCGGCTGTCGCAGCCGGGTCGGACTCCGGCGAGGCGATCTCCGGTGAGATCATCAACATCTCGCGTGACGGCACCGAGTGCACGGGCTTCCAGGAGTGCGCCGATCTGCTCGAGCAGGGCGAGGACATCGACTACGCGGGTGTTTCCGGTCCGCAGGACCTGAACGAGACCGGTAGCCCGTCCAAGGCCAGCATTGGCATCTTCAAGTATGACGCGCAAAACACCTACGAGGTCGTCGACTACGTCGAAGGCGTTGTCGAGTAGGTATCAGCAGAGGCAAGCGAAGGGTCCGACCAGTTGGTCGGACCCTTCGTCTGCGCTCGCTGGTCAGGCTTTGGCGAGTGTGCCGAGGTAGAGCTCGATGACCTTGGGGTCATTGATCAGCTCCTCGCCGGTGCCGGTGTAGGCGTTCTTGCCCTGGTCCATGACGTAGCCGCGGTCACAGATCTGCAGGCAGCGGCGCGCGTTCTGTTCGACCATGACCACCGACACGCCGGCACGGTTGATACGCCGAGTCTGCACGAAGACCTCGTCCTGCAGGACGGGCGAGAGGCCAGCTGAGGGCTCGTCGAGCAACAACACGGAGGGCTCCATCATCAGCGCCCGGCCCATCGCCACCATCTGGCGTTCACCACCCGACAACGACCCGGCCCGCTGGCTCGCCCGGTCCTTCAAAGCAGGGAAGAGCTCGGCGACGAAGTCAAACCGCTCGGAGAACTTCTTGGGCGACTGGTACACGCCCATCTGCATGTTCTCCTTGATCGTGAGGGAGGGGAACACGTTGTTGTTCTGCGGGACGAAGCCCACCCCGGCAGAGACGAGCGCGTCCGGCCGCTTGTGGGTGATGTCCGAGCCGCCGAGCGTCACCGTTCCTGAGCTGACCTTGACCAGCCCGAAGAGCGCCTTGAGCAGGGTCGACTTCCCGGCGCCGTTGGGGCCGATGATGCCCACCAGCTCGCCTTCGTGGCAGTAGAGACCTGCGCCGTTCAAGATGTTGACGCCGGGCACGTAGCCGGCGACCACGTCGTCGGCGCGCAGCAGCGCCCCTTCTGCGGCGTCGACATGGGTGTCCCGCTCGGTGGCATCTGGAGTCTCGTCACGGTTGTCAGCCATGATCTTCATCTCCCGCGTGCTGTGACTCGAGCTCTTGACGCGCCGCGGCCAGGATCTCTTCTTCCTCTTTCTCGGACAGGTCGGTGTCGTGGTGGGCGCCGAGGTAGGCGTCGATCACCCGCTGGTCGCCCATCACCGCGTCGGGTGGACCCTCCGCGATGA
>JACCUS010000368.1 GCA_013811715.1 Nocardioidaceae bacterium | reverse complement strand
GCCCTCCGAGCAGCGGGAGCACGGCCTCGCGGTAGAAGGCGCCGGACAGCTTCGCGGAGGGAAGGAACGCAGGCGCGGGCACGGCACCGATCTTCGCACGAGGCAGCTGACGCCTGCCGGGTTCGTTAGCATCGCAGGGTGGCTGAGGAGCGGGTCCGGTATCGAACGTCCCTGGAGGACAGCGCCCGATGGGACGGGTTCGCGTTCCGAGCGGGCGACATCGTGATCAGCGCACCCTCGAAGAGCGGTACGACGTGGACCCAGATGATCTGCGCGCTCCTGGTCTTCCAGACGCCCGACCTGCCAGCGCCGCTGACGACGCTGTCGCCGTGGATGGACATGCTGATCCGACCGGCGAGCGAGGTCCACGCACAGCTCGATGCTCAGCGCCACCGGAGGTTCATCAAGACGCACACGCCGTTGGACGGTCTGCCGGTCGAGCGCCGGGCGACGTACGTCGGCGTGGGGAGGGACCCCCGCGACATCGCCGTGTCGCTGCGGCATCAAGGCGCCAACCTCGATCGTGACGTGATCGCGCGGTTGCTCCACGACTCGGTGCCCGAGTCCGGGTCGCAGCAGCTCGCAACCAGGGCCGCGACCGAACGAGAGGGCCTGCTTCGATGGATGAACAGTGACGACTCACCGCGGGAGAACCTGGACACGCTGCGCGGCCTCGTCTGGCAGTCGGAGCGCGTCTGGTCACGACGACACGAGCCCAACGTCGTACTCCTCCACTACGGCGACCTGTCCCGCGACCTGGAGGGTGAGATGAGGCGACTCGCCGCTCGCCTCGACATCGACGTGCCCGAAGTGGCCTGGCCCGCGCTCGTCGAGGCCGCGACCTTCGACGCGATGAGGGAGCGAGCTGCCGACCGTGTCCCGGACGAGCGGGCCGGGATCATGAAGGACACCCGCAAGTTCTTCCGTCGCGGTGGGTCCGGTGAGTGGCGGAAATGGCTGACCGATGACGATCTGGCCGAGTACGACGACCGCGTTGCCGCGCTCGCGCCGCCGGACCTCGCGCGGTGGCTGCACCACGGCTCCCGCGGCTGACACGACGGGTCGCGCCCGCCCGCCGCGGGAGACTCAGCGCGGTGCGGCGCGCTCAGGCACAATGGCGGGCATGGATTTGGGGCTCGCCCACCGCGTCTACATCGTGACCGGCGCCGCCCGCGGCCTCGGGAGGGCAACCGCAGAGGTTCTCGTAGCCGAAGGCGCTCGGGTCGTCGTGTCGTCCCGCTCCGAGGGAAGCGTGCAGGCGTGCGTGGAGTCCCTTGGGTCGACTGCGGCTGCTGGGATCGCCGCCGACAATGCCGACTCCGACACACCTCGCCGGCTGATAGAGACCGCCGAGGGCCGATTCGGTCGACTCGACGGCGCGCTGATCAGTGTCGGCGGCCCGGCCGCCGGTGGGGTGTCGGAGGTCACGGAGCAGCAATGGCGGGACGCCTTCGAGACGGTCTTCCTCGGAGCGCTGCGGCTCGCGACCGCCGTCGCCGAGGCGATGCCGCAGGGCGGGGCGATCGTGTTCGTGCTGTCGACCTCGGTGAAGCAGCCGATCGGTGGTCTGGCGGTGTCCAACGGGCTGCGGCCCGGGCTCGCCATGGCCGCCAAGACGCTGGCAGACGAGCTGGGGCCCCGCGGGATTCGAGTGAACGGGCTGCTGCCCGGCCGGGTCGACACCGAGCGGGTGCAACAGCTAGACGCGATGAGCGACGACCCGGCGGCCACCCGTCGGGCCCACACCGAGTCGATCCCGCTGCGCCGCTACGGCCGGCCCGCCGAGTTCGGTCGGACGGCCGCGTTCTTGCTCTCGCCGGCCTCGGACTACATCACCGGCGCGATGATCCCGGTCGACGGCGGACTCACCCGGTCGATATGACTGACGGCTGCGAGCGCGCGTTCCGCTGTTTGTGCTCCGACCAGGCGAGGTAGCCCCAGAAGGCGAGGGCGAGAAGGGCGAAGAAGAACCACTGGATGCCGTAGAAGAAGTGCGGCCCACCGCCGAGTTCGGGCGGCTCAGCTTGCTGCGGCGCCGGAGACACGGCCGGGGTCTCGCTGATGAGCTCGACGAATCCGTCGTACACGTCGTAGGGGAGGGTCTCGGCGATGGCGTCTGCGGAGATCGCTCGCACTGTGCCGTCGACGGGGACGACCTCGTCCGCGTCGCCTTCGGCGTCGATCCTGGTCCAGCCCGTCACGGTGACGGTGCCTGGCGGCGGCGCCGGCACGTCCGGGTCGACGTTCGCATTGCCCGGCGTCCGGACCCAGCCACGGTCGACCATGAGGGCGGCGCCTGACTTTGTCACAAGGGGTACGACGACGTCGACTCCCGGCACGCCGTCTTTGGTGCGGTAGAGCACCAGGACGCGATGCTCCTCGTCGTAGCTGCCGGTTGCCGTGACTGCCCGCCACTCGTCTTTCGGCGACGGTTCCTCGGTAACGCTGAACACCTCGGCCGCAGCGACGGGGTCTGCAGCCAGGTTCGTCCTCGTCGTGGTGTTGAAGTCCTGCCGCTCGTCGTACCGGTCCAACTGCCACAGCCCCAGCTGGACGCAGCCGAAGCCGACGACGACGACCGCCAAGAGCAGTCCGAGCCAGCGTCGGGTGAAGAGGAAGCGCAACACAGCCCTCACAACCTAACCCGCCAGCACGTAGGCTGGGACGGTGACCAGCACACCGACGCCAGCCCTGCCGCTGCTCGACCAGTACGGCCGAGTTGCGAGCGACCTGCGCGTCTCGCTCACCGACCGTTGCAACCTGCGGTGTTCCTACTGCATGCCCGCCGAGGGGCTGGACTGGCTGCCCGGCCCGGAGATCCTCAACGACGACGAAGTCGTGCGGTTGATCGAGATCGCGGTGTCTCGGTTGGGTGTCCAGGAGGTGCGGTTCACCGGCGGCGAGCCGTTGATCAGGCGCGGCTTCGTCGACATCGTCCGGCGTACGGCGCAGCTGACGCCCCGACCGCAGATCTCGGTCACCACGAACGGGATCGGCCTCGACAAGGTGGCGCCCGCCCTAGCAGCAGCCGGGCTTGACAGGGTCAACGTCAGCCTCGACACGGTCCGACCGGAGACGTTCCGCGCAATCACCCGCCGCGGCCGTCTCGACGACGTGATGCGCGGCCTCGGCGGGGCAGCCGCCGCCGGGTTGACGCCGGTGAAGGTCAACGCGGTGCTGCTCCGCGGCCACAACGACGACCAAGCGGCAGAGCTGCTGCATTGGTGCATCGGCCACGGCTACGAGCTGAGGTTCATCGAACAGATGCCGCTCGACGCCCAGCACGGCTGGAGCCGCGCCGAGATGATCACCGCCGATGAGATCCTCACGGCCTTGGAGGCCGAGTTCGACCTCGCCGCACATCCCGACGAGCGGGGCAGCGCGCCAGCAGAGCTGTTCGTCGTCGACGGCGGACCGGCGACCGTGGGCGTCATCGGGTCGGTCACCCGCCCGTTCTGCGGCGACTGCGACCGAGTGCGGCTCACCGCCGACGGCCAAGTCCGCAACTGTCTTTTCGCCCGTGAGGAGTCCGACCTGCGTCAGGCGCTGCGCGTCGGCGCACCGGACGACGAGATCGCCGACCTCTGGCGGGTCGCCATGTGGTCCAAGCGGCCCGGCCACGGCATCGACGACGAGAGCTTCCTGCAGCCAGCGCGCCCGATGAGCGCCATCGGCGGTTAGGGGTAGTTGGCCGTCCGCCGCGGGGCCAGCCGATGCGTGCCCTAGCCGACAACGAGCCCTACAGGCGCTCCATTTTGCGCATGAAGCCGCGGGCGGCTAAGAAGTCGGTCAGCGACTGTTGGTGTGAGTCACAGGCCAGCCACGTCTTCTGGCGGTCCGGGGCGTGGATCTTGGGGTTGTTCCAAAGCAGGGCAACGCTCGCTGGCGCACGGCAGTCCTTCGCGGAGCAGACGGGGTCATCGCCAGCAGTCACACGTCACCTTCTCGGGCCCACCTCGCGACGGCGAACAAAGGCGATGCCGGACAGTCACGGGGGGACGCTGTCCGGCATCGCTGTCGGCCTTCCGACGGGGGAAGCGGAATGCCGTGACCACAGTGTTACACGCCCTCATCTACCGGGTCTAGATCTTGTCCCTGATGTTCGTCGGAGATTCGATTCCTCGACTCGATCTGCCGTTTCTGGTCGTGGAACAACCCTGGCGACTCGCGCGCGCCACGTCGGTCGGTCGCGTTGGCGAGCACGACCGCGACGTACGGCAAGAAGACGGCGGCCGCCACCAATGACCAGCGAAGCGCTCCGCTGGTCACCACCGCGAGCACGAAGCAGAGCGTCCGGATGGCCATCGACAACAGGTAACGGACCTCGCGCCGCCTGATGTCCGCGCTGCGACTCGGTCGGGCCGTCGTAATAGTGACGGGTTCGTCGTGTTGGTTGCTCACCAGGGTCCTCCACCTCCACGGTACGCCGTCCTCGCGGGCGAGACACGCGCGCCTCGGTTCGCCGTACCCCGGAGTAAGCGGTAGCGTCGAGCGCCGGGCGAGCGAACGAGGAGGAGAAGGTGAACAGGTCCGTGCTGGTGACCGGCGGAAACCGTGGCATCGGTCACGCGATCGCCCAGGCCTTCGCCGCCGACGGCGACTCGGTGGCGGTCACCTACCGATCCGGTGAGCCCCCTGCCGATTTCCTCGGTGTGAGGTGCGACGTCACTGACGCCGACTCGGTCGGCTCGGCGTTCGACCGAGTCGAGCAGGAGCAAGGTCCGGTCGAGGTGTTGGTTGCCAACGCCGGCATCGCTCGGGATGCACTGCTGCTGCGGATGTCGGAGGAGGACTGGTCGTCGGTGATCGAGACCAACCTGACGGGGTCGTTCCGGGTGGCGAAGCGGGCGGCCAGGGGCATGTTGCGACTCAAGCGGGGACGGATCGTGCTGGTCTCCTCGGTCGTGGGCCTGCTCGGCTCGGCGGGACAGGTCAACTACGCCGCCAGCAAGGCCGGCCTCGTGGGGATGGCTCGTTCGCTGTCACGCGAGCTCGGCAGCAGGTCGATCACGACGAACGTGGTGGCTCCGGGCTTCGTCGAGACAGACATGACCGCGGAGTTGCCCGAGGACAAGAAGGCAGAGTACTTGAAGTCGATCCCGCTCGGTCGATTCACGACCAGCGAGGAGATCGCGGCCGTCGTCCGCTGGCTGGCATCTGACGACGCCGGGTACATCACCGGCGCGGTGATCCCGGTCGACGGCGGCCTCGGCATGGGCCACTGAAGCGCCCGGGAAGGCACGCACTGATGGGAATCCTCGACGGCAAGCGCATCCTGGTCGCCGGCGTCACACTCGACAAGTCGATCGGCTTCGCCACCGCGAAGGTGGCGCAGGAACAAGGCGCCACGGTACTGATCTCGAACTTCGGTAGGGCGCTGGGAATCACCAGGCGCATCGCCGGTCGGCTGCCGCAAGAGGCGGCGGTGCTCGAGCTCGATGTCACCGACGACGACCACCTCGCCGGCCTGGCCGAGCAGGTCCGCGAGCACGTCGACGGGCTAGACGGCGTGGTGCACGCCATCGCGTACGGCAACCCCGAGACCATCCTCGGCGGGAAGTTCATGTCAGGCCCGTGGCCCGACGTGGCGCAGGCAGTCCAGGTGTCGGCGTACTCGCTGAAGTCGCTCGCCGCGGCGTGTCTGCCGCTCATGGAGTCGGGGGGCAGCGTCGTCGGCATGACGTTCGACGGGTCGGTGGCCTGGCCAGGCTACGACTGGATGGGGTTCGCCAAGGGCGCCCTCGAGTCGTGCAACCGCTACCTCGCGCGTGACCTGGCGCCGCACGGGGTCAGGTGCAACCTGGTGAGCGCAGGGCCGTTGAACACCCTGGCGGCGAAGGCCATCCCGGGCTTCGAGCTGTTCGAGGACGAGTTCGGGAAGCGTGCCCCGCTGGGCTGGGACCTCGACGACCTGGAGCCGACGGCGCGAACGGTCGTCGCGCTGCTCAGCGACTTCCTCCCGAAGACGACCGGCGAGATCGTGCACGTCGACGGCGGTTACCACGCGATGGGCGCCTGAGCCGCGGGGATACCGTGTCGCCGTGACCGACTCGCTCATCGAGCTGCGCGTGCTCGAAGGCCCCAACCTGTACTTCCCCAAGGCAGCCGTCAAGCTCACCCTCGACCTGACCGGGCTCGCGGGGCTGGAGGAGGAGCAGGCTCTGCGTTTCGCCCGGCGCATCGGGCTGGCCAATGCGCGACCCGGTGCGGCTGCCTCGGGCTTCCGGCAGCGGTTCGCGGCCCGGGCCGTGGCCCGGCTGGTCCGGCAGATCGCCGCCGAAGCGGGCACTCACCGGCTCGCGGTCCGGGTGCGCCCGACCACCGACGTGCATCGGGTGGTGGTGGCCTACCCCTGGCGGCATCGTGGCCGCGCAGTGGCGCTGGGGTACGCGGTCGCCGACGTGCTCGACGACTTGCCCGCCGCCGATGTCGACGTCCGGGTGAGCGAGGTCGCGGCCGAGGTACGGCGAGCCGAGCTGGGCGCCAAGCCCACCACGATCAAGCCGCGCATTCCCGTCATCGCGGTCACCGGCACCAACGGGAAGACGACGACGGCGCGAATGCTCGGTCACATCGGCAGGGCCGCGGGACTGCATGTGGGCTGGTCCTCGACGGACGGCGTCTACGTCGATGGAGAGCTGATCGAGGAAGGCGACTACTCCGGTCCCGGCGGGGCGGCTCGGGTACTCGCGCAGCCGCAGGTCCAGCTCGCGGTCACCGAGACCGCGCGCGGCGGCATCTTGTTTCGGGGGATCGATGTCCGCCACAACGACGTGTCGGTCGTCACCAACGTCAGCGCCGACCACCTCGGGCTTCAAGGCATCGACACCGTCGACCAGCTGGCCGAGGTCAAGGCGGTGGTGCCGCACATCACCAAGCCGAGTGGGTGGGCCGTCCTCAACGGCGACGACCCGCGGGTGCTGGCGATGCGGTCGACGATCTCGGCCCGTCCGTGGGTGTTCTCGCGCGATCCTGACTCACCTTCGCTGCGGGACGTGGTGGGAGCAGGTGGACGGGCCACCACGCTCATCGACGGCTGGATCTGCGTGCTCGCTCCCGACTCCGACCCCGATCCGCTGGTTCGGGCGGTGGACGTGCCGGTGACGCTCGCCGGGCTGAGCCGGTTCAACGTGGAGAACGCGCTGGCGGCGGCGAGCGCCGCGCTAGGTGCTGGACTGTCGCGCGAGTCCGTTGTCACGGGGTTGACCACGTTCAGGCCCGGTCCTGAGCTCAACCCGGGGCGGATGAACATCTACTCGCTGCGCGATTTCACCGTGATTGTCGATCTGGCCCACAACGAGGCTGGCCTGGAGGCGCTGTTGGAGGTCATGGCCGGTCTGCGCTCCCAGGGCGGCCGGTTGCTGCTGGGCTTGGGGACGGCCGGGGACCGGACCGACGACCTGCTGCGCAGCATGGGCGAGATGGGTGCGCGCGACTCAGATGTGATGGTCATCGTGCACAAACGCGGGTATCTGCGCGGACGCGACATGGACGAGATGAGCGACATGTTCCGCGACGGCGCCGCTCAGGTCGGCGTACACGAGGTGCCCGCGCTTCTCACCGAGCTCGAAGGGCTGCAGGCGCTGGCAGAGCGGGCGGGTCGTGGCGACGTGGTGGCGGTGATGTGCCACCAGGATCGGGTCTTGCTCGAAGAGTGGCTCCACGACCAAGGTGCCACCGTCGACAGCCCCGAGACACTCCGCGACAAGGCTCTCCTCGCCTCCTGACGCCGTTGCGCGTTACCGCGGCGGGCGCGCCAGCCGGGGGAGATGGGTCAGGAGGTGGCGGGGTTGACGAGGTCGGGGTCGCCGACCAGGTCGTCGTCCGACGTACGCGCTCCGGCCTGGGCCTGGTTGGACCACGACTCGAGCTCGGCGAGTACGGCGGCGTGCTGGTCGACGCACAGCACCACCAGGTCTCCCGGGTTGGCGCGCGACATCGCGTGCCTGGTCGCGTCGATCTCCTCCAACGCAAGCTCGACCTGCTTGCAGCGAACACCTTCGGGCATCCGGGACCGGACACCCTCGGCGACCAGCTCGGCGGTCTCTCCCCGGGGCCGACCGCGCAACGCCACGTCCTCACGGACCACGACCACGTCGAAGTGGGCGGCGGCGATGCGCCCCAGCTCGCGCATGTCCTCGTCGCGCCGGTCGCCGGCCGTTGCGATCACACCGATCCGCGACGGCTTGGCCAGGTCGCTCGTCACGAGCATCCCCTCACCGAGCCGGTCGACGAAGTCGCCGAGCATCCGCATGCCTGGCGCGTTGTGGCAGTAGTCGATGATGACGTGCACACCTTCGACCTCGATCTCGTTGAGTCGTCCGGGGGACAGGTAGTAGCTCGTCGAGAACGTCCGCAGCCCCTGCCTGATGTCGTGCAGCGGCGCACCTGCCGCGAACGCCGCAGCTGCCGCCGCCAGCGAGTTCTGCACGTTCATCAACGCACGGCCGCCGAACGTGGCGGGCAGCAGGTGCGTCCACGCCAGCTGCATCTCACGGGCGCCGTGACGGACGACGATCATGTCGCCTCGGTCGCTCTGCTCGAGCACGATCGCCTTGCCGCCCCTACGACAATGAGCGTCGATGAAGTCGCGGACCTCTGAGCCCGTCGGCTGCATGCTGAACCACACGACGTCGCCTGAGCAGCGTCGGCGCATCGCGCGCACCAGCGCGTCATCGGCGTTGAGGACGGCGTGCCCGTTGCGGGGGACGGCCTCGACCGGGACGGCCTTCACGTTCGCGAGTTGTTCTACCGTGTCCACGCCGTGCAGCCCGAGATGATCCGGCTGCACGTTCAAGACGACGGCCACGTCGTTGCGCTCGTAGCCGAGGCCCTCACGCAGGATGCCGCCACGGGCCACCTCGAAGACGGCGAAGTCGACGCGCGGGTTCTGCAGCACCATGCGCGCCGATTTCGGTCCCGAGGCGTCCGCCCGGATCAGCAACCGCTCATCGATGACCACACCGTCGGTCGACGTCATGCCCACTTTGCGGCCCATCCCCTTGAAGATGTGCGCGATCATCCGCGACGTCGTCGTCTTGCCGTTCGTGCCGGTCACCGAGACGATCGGGATCCGGCTCGGCGCTCCGGTCGGGAACAGCATGTCGACGACCGACTTGGAGATGAACTGTGGGTCGCCGACGGTGGGGTGGGTGTGCATCCGGAAGCCCGGTGCCGCGTTGACCTCGCAGATCGCCCCGCCGGTCTCGCGGACGGGCTCGGTGATGTCGGGGCAGATGAAGTCGATGCCAGCGATGTCGAGCCCGATCACCTGCGCCGCCTCTTCGGCGATCTCGACGTTCTCCGGGTGCGCCTCGAACGTCCGGTCGATGGAGATGCCTCCGGTCGACATGTTGCCGGTCAACGTCAGCTTGACCATCCCACCAGGAGGCGGTACGTCGTCCAACTCGTACCCCTGTGACCGAATCAGCTCGAGCGCAGACTCGTCGACCTTGATCCGCGTCAGCACCTTCTCGTGCCCGACCCCGCGACGCGGATCGGCGTTCGTCTGTTCGACGAGTGCGCCCACCGACAAGGCGCCGTCGCCGATGACGTGCGCCGGCACCCGCTCCGCGATGGCCGCGATCTTGCCGTCGATCACCAGGCACCGATAGTCCCGGCCGAAGACCAGCGTCTCGACGACCACCCAGCCCCGCCGAGACTGCTCCTGTGCCACCGGGAAGGCTGCGCGGACCATGGCGTCGTCCCGCAGGTTCAAGCACACCCCCCGACCGTGGTTGCCGTCGAGCGGCTTGCAGACCACCGGGTAGCCGATCCGCCTCGCCACCGCTACCGCCTGGTCGATCGTCCGGACCGACCCCGCCCTCGGGACCGGCAGGCCGGCGGCGCTCAACAGCCTTCCGGTCAGGTCCTTGTCGCTGGCCACGTCGACGGCGATGGCCGAGGTGCTCGACGTCATCGTGGCCCGGATCCGTCGCTGGTGCACCCCTTGCCCGAGTTGGACCAGCGAGTGCTGGTTGAGCCGGATCCACGGGATGTCACGTGAGACTGCCTCGTCGATGATCGCCTGTGTGGACGGCCCGAAGGCGGTGCGTTCGGCTCGGACGATGAACCGCTCGAGCTCTTCGGTGAAGTCGAAGCCCGGCTCGGGCT
>JACCUS010000356.1 GCA_013811715.1 Nocardioidaceae bacterium | reverse complement strand
TCATCGGAGCTGGGGGACTCGGCAGCCCCGCCCTGCTCTACCTCGCCGCCGCCGGAGTAGGCACGCTCGGCGTGATCGACTTCGACGAGGTCGACGAGTCGAACCTGCAGCGCCAGGTCATCCACGGGCAAAGCGACGTCGGCAAACCTAAGGCGATCTCCGCCAAGGAGTCGGTCGCCGAGGTCAACCCGCTCGTCGACGTCGTTGTGCACAACGAGCGCCTCGACAACGACAACGTGTTCGGCATCTTCGAGCAGTACGACCTGATCATCGACGGCACCGACAACTTCGCGACGCGCTACCTGGTCAACGACGCGGCCGTGCTGCTCGGCAAGCCGTACGTGTGGGGTTCGATCTACCGCTTCGACGGACAGGCCTCGGTCTTCTGGGCCGAGCACGGGCCGTGCTACCGCTGCCTGTACCCCGAGCCACCCCCGCCGGGCATGGTGCCCAGCTGCGCCGAGGGCGGCGTGCTCGGTGTGCTGTGCGCCTCGATCGGTTCCATCCAGGTGAACGAGGCCATCAAGATCCTGACCGGCATCGGCGAGCCGCTGCTCGGCCGGCTGATGATCTACGACGCGCTCGAGATGGAGTACCGCAAGCTCGCCGTCCGCAAGGACCCCGGCTGTGCGATCTGCGGCGACAACCCCACCGTCACCGAGCTGATCGACTACGACGCCTTCTGCGGCGCGATAAGCGACGAGGCCGCCGACGCGGCCGCCGATTCCACGATCAGCGTCGCCACCCTTGAGACCTGGCTGAAGGAGCGTGACGACAACGAGCGCGACTTCGTGCTGGTCGACGTGCGGGAGCCGAACGAGTACGAGATCAACCAGATCCCCGGCGCGGTGCTGATCCCCAAGGGCGAGTTCCTCAGCGGCGCCGCCCTTGGCCAGCTGCCTCAGGACAAGCAGGTGGTGCTCCACTGCAAGTCCGGGGCGCGCTCCGCCGAGTGTCTGGCCGTTCTCAAGGGCGCGGGCTTCGCCGACTCGGTCCACGTCGGCGGTGGCGTTGCCGCCTGGGTGAACCAGATCGACCCGTCCCAGCCGTCGTACTAGCCGACTTGTCAGAACGTGAGGGGGCTATGGCCCGATGAGATTCTGACAAGTGTGGGAGCCGCCGCGTGCACCGACCCGCACTGAGCCACCCGCCGGCACCCGACATCGTTCGGGCGTTCGGCGTGTCTGGGGTCGGCTCGACTCCGCTGCGCGGCGGCCAAGGGCGCACCTGGTCCGACGGGCGCGTGGTGCTCAAGCCCGTCGACAACCCTGCCGAGCACGTCTGGGTTGCCGAGGTCTGCGCCGCCTGGGTCCACCACGACGTCGTACGGGTTCCGCGACCGCTGCGCTCGCTCGACGGAGCGTGGGTGCACGGCGGATGGGCGGCCCACGAATGGGCCGCCGGCCGGGACGCCTCGATGGCGGCCGACTCTGCGGAGATCCGGCAGGCAGGTGAGGACTTCCACCGCCTGGTGTCCGGGCTCGAGCGACCCGGCTTCCTCGACGACCGAGACGACCCCTGGGCCCACGGAGACCGGGTCGCGTGGGAAGGTGCTGAGCCGGAAGGCGACCCGGTCACGCGGGCGCTCGTCAGGCGGATCCGCTCGGCGTTCGAGCCCGTGGCGAGCCCGCCACAGGTGCTGCACGGCGACATCGGCGGCAACGTGTTGCTGGCCGACGGTCTGCCACCTGCGGTGATCGACTGGCCGCCGTACTTCCGACCCGCCGGGTTCGCCCTGGCGGTCGCGGCCACCGACGCGGTCTGCTGGGAAGGGGTTCCGCTGCAGATCCTCGACGAGTGGAGCGACGTACCCGAGTGGGACCAGCTGCTGCTCCGGGCGCTGGCGTACCGGATCGGGACGGTCGGACGCGGGGAGGCGCTCGGGGAGTGGGCGATGCCGAGCATCGAGCACGCTGACCGGGTGCGGCCCGCTATGGAGGCGGTACTGGCCCGCATCGGCTGAGTCCCGCGCTCGCTTCTTCCCGCCGCGAACTGCGGGAAACTTGTTGCCGACACGCCGAACGAGACAGCAGGTTTCCCGCAATTGCGAGGAAGGCGTCGATCTACATCTTCGGCGGGTTGGCCTCAAGGCGGTTCGTTGAGGCGGCCGCTGGGGCAGGCGCCGTCGACGTACGCGCCGCTCTCACCGGCAGCAGCAGCATCGTCAACCCGGCGAGCAGCCAGAGGCCCAGCACGGTCAGCGGAAGCCCCAGTGCCGCCCCGTCGAAGAAGGCCGTGGAGCGGAGCCCGGTGCCCATGGCGCCCGGGGGCAGCCACTGGCCGAGGGTGCCCCAGCCTGCCGGAAGCAGCTCTGGAGCGCTGGTGATGCCTGACAGCGGGTTGCCCAGAAGCAGCATGGTCAGCGCCCCCAGCCCGAGCCCGGCATGCCCCAGCACGTTGTGCAGGCCGAGCACGGACGTGACGATCGCCGCGATGCCCAGGCTCACGATGCCCGTGTTGGCGAGATAGCTGCCGTCCAGCGATCCGAGCCAGAACTGCAGTACGGCGGTCAGCGTCAGGCCGGCGCCCACCGCCGCGCCGAGCGCACCCACCACGCGGCGCAGACGACCCACGACGCGCAGAGCCAGGGCGGCTGCCGTGGCGATGCCGCCCAGTACGAGCGGCAACGATCCTGCGGCGAGCCCTGTCCCGCGGGGGT
>JACCUS010000341.1 GCA_013811715.1 Nocardioidaceae bacterium | reverse complement strand
GTCCCCGGCTCACCTGGCTGATCGGGCTGACCCGGCTGGTCCGGCTCCGGCCACGGATCGGGCGTGACGGGATCAGGCATGACGGGATCGGGTGTGACGGGATCGCTCATGCCACAGGAGTACCCGTTCCGTCTTCGGTCCACGCCCGGTTGTGCGACGATCCGCACCGGAGGTCGAACCACCATAACGAGCGTCGCGCGCAGCATGGGACGCCGGCTGGCGCGTCACCCGTTCGCACGTACCGTCGACGTGAGCACGCGGCCGAAGGCGCGGTCGAACGATCGATAGTCGTCACGGAGTCGGTCGACCGGCCACCCCACAGGGACGAGTGCTGGCGGCAGAAGCGGCTCGGCGCGCAGGAAGCGGACGGCGGCGGCGGACAGGGCGATCGTGCGCGTGAGCGCCATCGGGTCACCGGAATCGAGATCGGGCTCGGCGGCAGCGATCAGCTCGCCAAGCGTCGCGGCCTGTCGGGCGAGGTCGTCCAGTTGCCACAGTCGCGACACGAGATCGGTGGCGGCGATGCCGTCGAGCGGACCACGCACGGCAGCCACGCCTGAGGCGCTGCTGACGGGCAAGGCGTCGAGGTTCGCCGGTCGCAGCCACGTGTCGGGACGGAGCTCGCCCATCCGCCGGTTCGTCATCTCCGTGCGGAACGCTCGCCGTTCGGCGACGCTGCGTCTCGCCTCGGTGACGGCTGCGACCCACCACGAACCGTCCCACCGTGCAGGCGGTGGGCGGCGGCCGATGTCCTGGGCCGCCTTGCGATCGAGCAGACGCCCGACGAGCCGGTACTCGCCGTCCGCTGCGGTGAGCTCGCCGGCGGCGACCATCCGTGAGATCGCGGTGCGCATCGTGCCCCCGGCCACGCCGAACAGCTCGGCGAGCGAGACGAGCGAGCGCGCGGTCAGGGAGGGCGGATCGAGGCCGAGCAGCACCGACAGCACGAGCGACCGGGCGTTGAGCGGGCGAATGCCCGGCACGTCATCGAATGTTACAGGCATCGCACACCACGATCACGAGATGTAGCATACGATCAATGACCGTGACGATGGTGCCACCACCCGAGGCGTTGCCCGACGTGCTGCCCACGGAGCGGCTGAACCAGCGCGCGATGCCGGTGCGCGCCCTGCGTGGCGAGCTGCGGCGCATCCCTGCGTGGCGCAACGCGCTCACGGTCATCATGGCGCTGGCGCAGACGTTCGGGGTCGTGATCGCCGCCGTCGTCGTCGACACCTGGTGGGCGTGGCTCGCTGCATTCGTGCTGATGGGACGCGGCCACTGCCTGCTCAACATCCTCGGCCACGAGGCAGCCCACAGGCTGCTGTTCCCGCAGCGGCGGCTCAACGACTTCGTCGGGCGCTGGCTGCTCGGCTACCCGTCACTGCAGGCATTCAACGGCTACCGCCGTGTCCACTTCGCGCACCACCGCGACGAGCTCGGTCCCGACGAGCCCGACCGGTCGCTGTACGCCGGCTACCCGATCCCGGTCGACTCGTGGCGCCGCAAGCTGCGACGCGACCTGTTCGGCCAGAGCGCGTACAAGAACCTGCGCAGCCTCTACTTCGGCGTCCGCAAGCTCAATCGTGAGGCGCTGCAGGTGCTCGCCGTGCAGGTGGTGCTGCTCGGCGCGTCGATCGCCGCCGGCGAGCCACTCGCCTACGTCGTCTGGCTCGGCGCGTGGTGCACCCTGTGGAAGGTGTCCAACCGCCTGCGGGCGATCGCCGAGCACGGCGGGATGGAGCGTTCGAAGGACCGCCGTCGCACGACCCACGTCATCCGCCAGACCCGGCTCGCTCGGTTCGCCATGGTGCCGTACCACACCGGTTGGCACCTCGCCCACCACGTCGACATGGGCGTGCCGTGGCGCAACCTGCCTCGGCTGCATCACGAGCTCGTCACGTCGGGATGGCTCGTGCCCGACATCGAGTACCCCAGCTACCGCTCCTTCTGGAAGGCGTGCTCGAACGGGTCGGCACGCACCACCGCGGCGGCTCCGCACAGTGCGGCGTCGAGCTTCCTCGACTTCAGCTGACTGCCCGTTCCGTGTCGTCGGCGGCGCGACGGCGCCTCAGGCGCCGCCGCTGTCGAGGTCGTGGAGTGCAGGCTCGAGCTCGTTCGACCAGAACTCCAAGAACCCGTCCTGATCGGGCCCGATCTGGTGGAAGTAGAGG
>JACCUS010000313.1 GCA_013811715.1 Nocardioidaceae bacterium | reverse complement strand
CGACAGGACGCACCTCGACCTGTGGGTGGACCGGCAAGGCTCTGACCTGCAGACCGAGGTGGAGCGACTCATCTCGCTCGGCGCCAGACGGGTGGACTGGGACTATCCAGAAGACGCCGACTTCGTGGTCCTCGCCGACACCGAGGGCAACGTGTTCTGCGTAATCGCGTGAACCATGGTGTCGGCAGAGGGCTCGTACGAGTGACAGACATGGTCTGACGAGCGCGGGCTGGGCCCGATTCACGACTCAGGAGCTGTCGAAGCGCACCTGACCGGCCGATCATATCTTCCATGTGGAACATGCCGAAGCACAGCGGATCGAGATCTTGCCCTGCGAGGAGAAGACATCACCACCTCGTCACGGTACTTCCCAAATCTCGTGAGGTGCTGGGCGTTGCGCTGAACGAGGGCGTGGTACTCCGGCGCGTCAGAGGACACAGCGGCTTGAGCACGAGGCCGCCCACAGTCGTACCCACCACAAGATCGTCGCTGTTGCGACGAGAGCCCATGCTGGGCATTGTGCCGGACCACTGTTGGCCACATCCGGGCGGTGACGGTTTCCGTTCATCGGGGAGCCATCGCTGTCAGCCCCGCTCCGATCCTCCGAGGTGCCGACGCCGGTTCGTCATGTCTGCGACCCCTTCCTAGGATGGGGGTATGACGACGCCGCAGTTCTCGCGCCCTGGAGCCATCGACCTCTCCGCGCTGCGCAAGCCACCCACAGGGGCGGGCTCAACAGGTGCAGCAGCGATTGGGACCTACTCCTTCGACGTCACCAGCGAGGAGTCGCTGCGGACCGACGTGGTCGATCGGTCCATGTCGGTGGTGGTGCTGGTCAGCTTCTGGTCCGCTGAGGCGCCGGCTTCCGTCGAGATCAACGCCACGCTGACCAAGCTGGCCGACGAGTACGCGGGACGGCTGCTGTTCGCCCGACTCGACGTCGGGTCACACCCCGACCTCGCTGAGGCGCTTGGTATCCCGCAGGTGCCGCTTGTGGTTGCGGCGCTACGGGGCCAGCTCGCGCCGCTGATCCAAGAGCCGCTTCCCGAGCCACAGATGCGGACACTGCTGGAGCAGATCCTGCAGGCCGCTGCCGCCAACGGCGTCACCGGAACCTCCGACCCGGTCGGGCCCGCCGCGACCGAGACGAGCGTGGACACCGAGGTGCCGGACGAATCGGAGCCGACCCACTCCGCGGCCGAGGAGGCCTTCCTCGCAGGCGATCTCGACGCCGCCATCGAGGGCTATGAGAAGGCGCTGCAGGCGACCCCCGGGGACGCCGAGGCTGCTGTCGGGCTGGCGCGGGCACAGCTGCTCAAACGCACCCAGGCCGTCGATCCCGCTACCGCCCGCGAGGCGGCCGCCAACAGTCCCGGCGACGTCCACGCACAGACCTTGGTCGCAGACATCGACCTGTTGGGCGGTCATGTCGACGACGCCTTCGCCCGACTCGTCGATCTGGTACGGCGCTCGAGCGGCGACGACAAGGATGCGGCACGCAAGCACCTGATCGAGATGTTCGGCGTCGTCGGTGACGACGACCCGCGAGTCGCCAAGGCCCGCCAATTGCTGGCAAGCGCCCTCTTCTGAACGCCGAGCGGCGCCCTGTCCGCGACTTGTCAGAACGTGAGCGTCCCATAGGGCGCTCACGTTCTGACAAGTCAGCTGGGGTGGCGGAGCCAGAGGGTGGCGAGCGGAGGCAGCTGTACGACGGCGGACGCGGGCCGACCGTGCCACTCGTCGGCACTCGCCGCGACCCCGCCGAGGTTGCCCACACCCGACCCGTAGTAGGCCTCGGCGTCGGAGTTGAGGACCTCCTCCCACCGGCCGGCGACCGGCAGCCCGAGCCGGTAGTCGTGGTGCGGGACCGCCGCGAAGTTCGAGATGCACGCGAGCTGCGAACCCTCCCTGCCGGTGCGCAGGAAACTGAACACGTTGTTGGTGTTGTCGTTTGCGTCGATCCAGCTGAACCCAGCCGGGTCCTGGTCGAGTGACCACAGCGCCTCGCTGTCGACGTACGCTCGGTTGAGGTCGGCGACCAGGTCGTGCACGCCACGGTGCTCGACATGGTCCAGCAGCCACCAGTCGAGCTCTCGGCTCTCCGCCCACTCGGCCTCCTGCGCCAGCTCGGCGCCCATGAAGATCAACTGCTTGCCGGGGTGCGCCCACATGTAGGCGAGGTAGGCCCGCACGTTGGCGAGCTGCTTCCACCGGTCGCCCGGCATCTTGCGCAGCAACGAGCCCTTCCCGTGCACGACCTCGTCGTGGGAGATCGGCAGCAGGTAGTTCTCGGCGTAGGCGTACATCATCGAGAAGGTCATCTGGTGATGGTGGTACTGCCGGTGCACCGGGTCGTTGACGACGTAACCCAACGAGTCGTGCATCCACCCCATGTTCCACTTGAGCCCGAAACCCAGACCCCCGACATGGGTGGGGCGCGTCACCCCTGGCCAGGCCGTCGACTCCTCGGCGATGGTGACGATCCCGGGGACCCTCTTGTAGCAGGTCGCGTTGACCTCCTGCAGGAACGAGACGGCCTCGAGGTTCTCCCGGCCGCCGTGGACGTTGGGTGTCCACTCACCCGCCTCGCGGGAGTAGTCCAGGTAGAGCATCGACGCCACCCCGTCCACCCGCAGCCCGTCGACGTGGTACTCCTCCAGCCAGTACACCGCGTTGGCCACCAAGAAGTTGCGCACCTCCGACCGGCCGAAGTCGAAGATGTACGACCCCCACTCGGGATGCCACGCTCTCACGGGGTCGCCGTGCTCGTAGAGCGCAGTGCCGTCGAACTCCAGCAGCGCCCAGTCGTCGGTGGCGAAGTGCCCGGGCACCCAGTCGACGATGACGCCGATCCCGGCGGCGTGGAGGCGGTCGACGAGGAACCGGAAGTCGTCGGGGCTGCCGAATCGGGCCGTCGGCGCGAAGAAGGAGGTGACGTGGTAGCCCCAGGAGCCGCCGAAAGGGTGCTCCATGACCGGCAGGAACTCCACGTGCGTGAACCCCAGCTCGGACACGTACGCCACGAGCTGGTCGGCGAGGTCGCGGTACCCGAGCCCGCGGCGCCAGGAGCCGAGATGCACCTCGTAGACGCTCATCGGCCGGTCGACCCCCGACTGCTCGGCACGCCGCTCGAGCCAGCCCGCGTCGTCCCACTCGTACGACGACTCGAAGACCACCGAGGCCCGCAGCGGTGGCGCCTCGGTGTGCTGCGCCATCGGGTCCGCCTTCTGCCGCCACGTCTCATCGGCGCCGCACACCTCGTACTTGTACAGCACGCCGTTGCCGATCTCCGGCACGAAGAGCTCCCACACACCGGACGAGCCGAGCCTGCGCATCGGGTGGGCGCGGCCGTCCCAGAAGTTGAAGTCACCGGCGACCCGGACCCCCCGTGCGTTGGGCGCCCAGACAGCGAAGGACGTGCCGGTGACCTCGCCGCCGACGCTGTCGTAGCTACGGACGTGGGCGCCGAGCACCGTCCACAGCTGCTCGTGACGCCCCTCGTTGATCAGGTGCTGGTCGACCTCGCCGACCGTGGGCAGGTAGCGGTACGGGTCGTCGACGACCAGGGTGCCGGATCCGTCGTACTCGACCACGAGCCGGTAGTCGGTGACCGTCTGCTGTGTCAGCACGCCGACCCAGACGCCCTCGTGCTCGTGAGCCATCTGCACGTCGCCGGCCTCGCTGCGCAGCGTCACCGACGTGGCCATCGGTCGCAACGCCCGGACGGTGACGTTGCCCCCGTGCGGATGGGGGCCGAGCAGGTCATGTGGACTCGGGTGCGTCCCGGCGGCCAGCTGACGCAGCTCCTGCACGGGAACCGCTCGCGGAACCAGCTTCTGGGTCATCTCACTCCTCAGGGGCCAGCCGGGCGAGCGCGCGCAGCGGGATCCGCAGCCAGCCTGGCCGGTTCCTGGTCTCATAGACCGCCTCGTAGACGGCCTTGTCCGCCTCGTAGGCGCGCAGGAGGACCTGGTGCTCGGAAGCGTCCTCGCCCCGTCCGGAGGAGTAGCCGTTGAGGAAGGCCGCTCGGTTGCGGGTGGACCACTCGGTGGACCGGTACCTCAGCTGCTCACTGCCGCCGAACTGCTGGAGGGTGGCGCCCGCGGCGTAGTCGAAGGACCTCAGCATCCCTGCCACGTCGCGCAGCGGAGAGTCCAGAGCCGCCCGCTCGGGCAGCGACTTGGCCGGTTCGCCCTCGAAGTCGATGATCTTCCAGCCCTTGACGGTGCGAAGCGTCTGCCCGAGGTGGAAGTCCCCATGCACCCGCTGGACGAAGATGGGCTCGTCCAGATCGGCGAGGTTGTCGAAGTGGTGTCTCAGGCCGTTGGCGTGCTCCTCGAGCTCGGGCACGATGGACAGCGCTTTGTCCAGCCGCTGCCGCATCGCGTCGACCAGACGTTTGCGCTGGTCGGTGGTCAAGGTGCCGGTGCCGAACAGCCGCGCCAGGTCCGCGTGCACCTCCGCCGTCGCCTCGCCCAGCCGCTCAGCCTCGCCGGCGAAGTCGCCGCCCACCTCGTCGGGGTGCAGGTCCTCCTCGACCAGCAGGTCTCGCACACTCGCCAACGCGATGTCCCAGCCGTCGGTGGCTGTCCGCAGGAACTCCTGCAGCATTCCGAGGTGACCGTCGTGCGGGCTGCCGTCCGCGTCGGCCCAGACGCCGTCGATCCAGCCGAGCAGCGGCGCCACATGCTCGCCACCGTGGCGAGTCAGCGCCTCGTGGATCTCGATGTCGGGGTTGAACCCGGCGCTGACCCGGCGGAACAGCTTGAGGACGGCGTCCTCGCCGTACGCGATCGAGGTGTTGGACTGCTCGGCGGTCATCACCGTGCCGGGGGTCGACGTCGCGGGCAGCTCAGCCCCTTCGACCACGGTGAACGTGACACCGTCGAGGCGCTGCTGGCGCCAGAAGCCTTCGAGCAGCAGGTCGGCCGCTGGCTTCACGTAGACGGCGTCATAGGCGACGACCGGACCGAGGTCGGGGTGCTCGAACGGGCCCAGCGCCGCGTGCGCCAGGTTGGGGTCGGCCTCGGGGAGGTAGCAGATGGGGAACTGGTAGGCGTCTGTGGCGCCGTCGTCGTACTCGACCGTGACCACCTCGATGCGGACCCACGGCTCGGAGTCGGCGAGCCAGGGCAGCGCGTGCACGTGGGTCACGCGGAAACCCCTGCCCTTACCGGCGAACCAGCGCCTGCCGGCGAAGTAGGCCTCGAGTTGCTCGTGTAGCAGGGAGCTCACGGCGGGGGCGCCTCCTCAGAGCGAGAGATCAAGAACCAGTAGAAGCCGTGTCCCGAGAGGGTCAACAGGTAAGGGAGTTCCCCGATGCGGGGGAACCTAACGTGGCCGAGCATCTCGATCGGCTCGCTGCCCTCCCAGCGCCGCAGGTCGAGCTCGACGGGCTGGGGGAAGCGGGAGAGGTTGTTGACGCAGAGCACGGTGTCGTCGCCGAAGTCCCGGCTGAACGAGAACACGCTGGGGTTGCTGCCGCCGAGGTCGGTGAAGGTGCCCATGCCGAAGGCCGGATGCTGCTTGCGGGCATGCACCATCCGCCGGGTCCAGTGCAGCAACGACGAGGTGTTCTCGAGCTCTGCCTCGACGTTGACGGACTGGTAGCCGAAGACCGGGTCCATGATCGTCGGCAGGTAGAGCCGGCCGGGTGTGGCGGTGGAGAACCCGGCGTTGCGGTCCGGCGTCCACTGCATCGGGGTGCGTACGCCGTCCCGGTCGCCCAGCCAGATGTTGTCACCCATCCCGATCTCGTCGCCGTAGTAGAGCATCGGAGAGCCCGGCAGCGACAACAACAGCGCCGTGAAGAGCTCCGTCTGGTTGATGTCGTTGTCGAGCAGCGGGGCCAACCGCCGCCGGATGCCGATGTTCGCCTTCATTCGGGGGTCCTTCGCGTACTCCGTCCACATGTAGTCCCGATCGTCGTCGGTGACCATCTCTAAGGTCAGCTCGTCGTGGTTGCGAAGGAAGATGCCCCACTGGCAGTGGTCGGGGATCGTCGGCGTCTGCTCGAGGATCTCCGAGATCGGGTAGCGCGACTCCCGGCGCACCGCCATGAAGATCCGGGGCATCACCGGGAAGTGGAAGCACATGTGGCACTCGTCGCCGCCGGCCTCGAGGTCGCCGAAGTAGTCGACCACGTCGGCCGGCCACTGGTTCGCCTCGGCGAGCAAGATCCGGTCGGCGTACTCGTCGTCGACGGTCTTGCGGACCTTGCGCAAGAAGTCATGCGTCTCGGGCAGGTTCTCGCCGTTGGTTCCCGGCCGCTCGTACAGGTAGGGGACGGCGTCGAGGCGCAACCCGTCGATGCCGAGGTCGAGCCAGAAGCGCAACGAGTCGATCATCGCCTCGTGGACGGCCGGGTTGTCGAAGTTCAGGTCGGGCTGATGGCTGTAGAAGCGATGCCAGAAGTACTGCTGACGCACCGGGTCCCATGTCCAGTTCGACGGCTCCGTGTCGACGAAGATGACCCGGGCGTCCTGGTAGAGATCGTCGGTGTCGGACCACACGTAGAAGTCGCCGTACGGCCCGTGCGGGTCGCTGCGCGACTCCTGGAACCACCAGTGCTGGTCGCTGGTGTGGTTCATCACGAAGTCGACGATCACCCGAAGGCCGCGCCGGTGCGCGTCGTCGAGCAGCCCTTTGAAGTCGTCGAGACTGCCGCACTCGGCCGAGATGCTCTCGTAGTCGGCGACGTCGTACCCGCCGTCGCGCAGCGGGGAGGGGTAGAACGGCGGTATCCACAGGCAGTCCACGCCGAGCCATTCGAGGTAGTCCAGCTTCTCGCGCAGTCCGTTGAAGTCGCCGACACCGTCGCCGTTGGAGTCCTTGAAGGACCGCACCAGCACCTCGTAGAAGACGGCGCGCTTGAACCACATCGGGTCTTTGTTCACGGCGTCACGACCTCCGGACCGACAAGATATGGGCGGGCTCGTCGGACGGGTCGAGGCGCACGTAGTTGCGTTCGCCCCATCGCCAGCTCTGGCCGCTGACCTCGTCGTCGACGATGAACGTGTCGTGCCACTCGAGCCCCAACGCGGGCATGGTCAGGTGCACGATGGTCTCGCGGGTCGCATGGGGGTCGACGTTGACCACCACGATCACCGTGTCCTCGGCACCTGGAGTCGTGCTGCGCTTGCTGAAGCACAGGATCGACTCGTCGTCGCCGCGGTGGATCGTCAGGTTGCGCAGCGCCTGCAGCGCCGGATGCCGGCGGCGGATGTCGTTGAGCCGGGTGAGGTACGGCGCCAGGGTGCGGCCCTGCTCGGCGGCACCCGCCCAGTCGCGCGGCCGGTACTGGTACTTCTCCGAGTCCAGGTACTCCTCCGAGCCGGGGCGCAGCGCGACGTGCTCATAGAGCTCGTAGCCCGCGTAGACGCCCCAGGTGGGGGAGGCGGTGGCGGCGATGGCGGCGCGCAGCCGGAAGGCGGCCGGACCGCCGTACTGCAAGAACTCGGTGAGGATGTCTTGGGTGTTGACGAAGAGGTTGGGTCGCATCACGTCGCTGGTGACGTGCGACAGCTCGTGCAGGTAGGACTCCAGCTCCGGCCTGGTGTTGCGCCAGGTGAAGTACGTGTAGGACTGGTGGAAGCCGACCATGGCCAACGCGCGCATCATCGCCGGGCGCGTGAAGGCCTCGGACAAGAAGATCACGTCCGGGTCCGTCCGGCGCACCTCGGCGAGCATCCACTCCCAGAACATGACCGGCTTCGTATGCGGGTTGTCGACCCGGAAGATCCGCACACCGTGGTCCATCCAGTGCCGGACCACGCGAAGCACCTCCTTGGACAGCCCGTCGTAGTCGTTGTCGAAGTTGAGCGGGTAGATGTCCTGGTATTTCTTCGGGGGGTTCTCGGCGTAGGCGATCGTGCCGTCGGCGCGGGTGGAGAACCAGGACGGGTCGCTCTTGACCCACGGGTGGTCGGGGGCGCACTGCAGGGCCAGGTCGAGCGCCACCTCGAGGCCGAGGTCGCGGGCCCGCCCGACGAAGGCGTCGAAGTCGGCGAGCGTGCCGAGGTCGGGATGGATGGCGTCGTGCCCGCCCTCCTTCGACCCGATGGCCCAGGGCGAACCGGGGTCGTCGGGGCCGGGGGTCAAGGTGTTGTTGGGTCCCTTGCGGTTGACCTCTCCGATCGGGTGGATGGGCGGCAGATAGACGACGTCGAAGCCCATCTCGGCGACCGCTTCGAGGCGCTGGGCGGCGGTGGCGAACGTCCCGGACTTCCAGGTCCGCGCCTCGTCGTCGAAGGTGGCGCCCTCCGAGCGTGGGAAGAACTCGTACCAGGAGCCGTACAACGCCCGCCGCCGGTCGACGTACAGGTCGTACGGCCCGGCGGTAGAGACCAGATGGCGCAGCGGGTGGTCGTGCAACGCGGCCACGACGTCGGGGCTGGTGAGCGCCGACAGCCGCACAGGCACCGGCCGACCGGTGTCGCGACCCGCCTTGGCCGCCGCCAGCAGAGTGCTGCGCTCGTCGTCCGCCTCGGTCGGCAGCTCGACTGCCGCGCGTTCGAGCACCAGGGCTCCCTCGGTGAACATCAGCTCGACGTCGATCTCGGCGGGGATCTTGATCTCGGCCGCGTGCCGCCAGGTCCGGTAGGGGTCAGTCCACGACTCCACGCGGTAGTCCCAGCCGCCTTCGCTGTCCGGGGTCACGACGGCGTGGTAGCGGTCGGGTTCCTCGCCGGCGGCCATGAACTCGAGGCGACGGTCC
The DNA here is from genome assembly GCA_013811715.1 of Nocardioidaceae bacterium. Taxonomy (GTDB): domain Bacteria; phylum Actinomycetota; class Actinomycetes; order Propionibacteriales; family Nocardioidaceae; genus JACCUS01. Next base: position 2,178 of record JACCUS010000313.1, on the reverse strand, counting down.
GTGCCCGTCGGGTCGGTGAGTACCACGCCGGCGCCCACCGCGTCATGGCCCTCACGGAACACGGTCGCCGAGACGATGAGGGACTCCCCGACCACGGCCTTGACCGGGTAGCGACCCTGCTCGACCAGTGGGGTGACATCGGTGATCGGAATGCGCTCAACCATTGACACCGAACCTAGCGAACGGGGGCGGCCGACACACAATCAGCCCGGACGCGAGGCGGTGCGAGGGGCTGGGGATCTCTTGCCGCAGAAGCGGCCTCGCAGGTCGTATCGCCGGTTCGAGGCGTGCCGCCCCTAACGGCTGATCGGGGTGCCCAGGTCGCAGCCAGCGTCAGTCACCCCGCCCCTGCGGGAAGGAATCGTCGCAAATGAACGCGCTCGAGATGCGTAAGAATGCTGTTCTGGCCCGACAAGACAGCATTCTCGCGCATCTCGCGGCATCCCCGGACAGAACACCCAACGCCCATCAGACACGGGGATGTCGAGCGCCGCGCGGTCGGACGAATCGGAAAACGCCACGTGCCCTCGATTGGCCGTCCCCAGCCAGCGCGGATACCGTTCTCCGGTGCGCGCCATCCGACGATTCACCGTACGCCCTGTCCTGCCCGCCTCGTTGCGACCGCTCGAGGAGCTGGCGACCAACCTGAGATGGTCGTGGCACCCCGAGACGCGGGATCTGTTCGAGGCGATCGACGCGGCGGCGTGGGCGGCAAGCGGGCGGCATCCGGTCAGGTTCTTGGGCTCCGTCCCGGCGCAGCGCCTGCGGGCCCTGAGCGAGGACAAGCGCTTCACCAGACAGCTCGAGCTGGCACACGCCGACCTGGACGAGTACCTGACCGGGGATCGCTGGTTCCAGTCGCTCGACGAGGACGTTCCACGCCAGATCGCCTACTTCTCACCGGAGTTCGGGATCGCCGCCGTGCTGCCGCAGTACTCAGGTGGGCTGGGCATCTTGGCCGGCGACCACCTGAAGACCGCCAGCGACCTCGGTGTCCCGATGCTCGGCGTCGGCCTGCTCTACCGGCACGGCTACTTCCGCCAGTTCTTGTCCCGCGAAGGCTGGCAGACGGAGCGGTACCCGACTGTCGACCCCGACGAGCTGCCGTTGACACTGTTGCGTGAGGACGACGGTTCGCCGGCGCAGGTCGTGGTCGGCGTGCCCGGTGGACAGGAGCTGGCCGCTCGGGTGTGGGTCGCGCAGGTGGGTCGGGTGCCGCTGCTGCTCTTGGACTCCGACATCGAAGCCAACGCCTCGGCTCTGCGCGACGTCACTGATCGCCTGTACGGCGGCGGCTCGGACCACCGGCTGCTCCAAGAGGTGCTCCTCGGAGTCGGCGGCATCCGCGCCATCCGCGCCTACTGCCGAATCACCGACGCGCCGGCACCTGAGGTCTTCCACACCAATGAGGGCCATGCCGGGTTCTTGGGCGTGGAGCGGATCCGCGAGTTCATCGAAGCCGACGCCCTCGACTTCGAAGGCGCCGTGGAGATGGCCCGCGCCGGCACGGTCTTCACCACCCACACGCCGGTTCCGGCGGGCATCGACCGTTTCACCCGCGAGCTCATCGAGATGCAGTTCGGGGGCGAGAACGCCTCCGACGGGCTTTCGGTCGAGCAGATCATGGCGCTCGGTGCCGAGGACTACCCGGGCGGTGACCCGACGGTCTTCAACATGGCCGTGATGGGTCTGCGGCTGGCCGGCCGCGCCAACGGCGTCAGTCGGCTGCACGGCCACGTCTCACGCGGGATGTTCGCGGGTCTGTGGCCGGGGTTCGACCAAGGCGACGTGCCGATCGCCTCCATCACGAACGGCGTGCACGCCCCCACCTGGGTGGCACGTGAGGTGATCGAGCTCGCCGAGAGGCAGGGGGTGCTCACGGCGGTGGAGAGCTCGCAGGACTGGAGCGCGATCGACAAGATCCCCGGGACGTCGATCTGGCAGACCAAGCGCGAGCTGCGCGCCCATCTCGTCGCGGACGTGCGGACCAGGGTTCGCAAGTCATGGTTGGCCCGCGGCGCCAGCGCTGCAGAGCTGGGCTGGGTCGACTCCGTGCTCGACGCCGACGTGTTGACGATCGGCTTCGCCCGGAGGGTGCCGTCGTACAAGCGGTTGACATTGATGCTGCGCGACTCCGAGCGGCTCAAGCGGCTGCTGCTGCATCCCGAGCGGCCCGTG
>JACCUS010000281.1 GCA_013811715.1 Nocardioidaceae bacterium | reverse complement strand
GAGTCGAGCCAGGCGAACCCGCCGGCCGGATGGCGAGAGGCTCGGCTGAACTGCAGCAGCCGGTCACTCTCGGTCTCAAGCCAGCGCATGTGCGCTGAACCGGCAAGCCACGACATCACGTGGACGTCTTCGCCGCGGTCCAGTACGTGTCACCCACCTTGTAGGTCGCGAGGCCCAGGGTCGAGTCGCTCTGCCCGTAGTAGGCGAACCAGGTGTCCCGGAAGAACACGAGACCCTCCACGAACGTCACGTTGGAGACGAGGCCATGGGTGTCCTCGTAGGTCTGCGGCTCGAGCCACGGGTAGTTCAACTGTGCCAAGAGCTTCGTCGGGTCCTTAGGTGAGAACAACAGTTGGCCGCAGGTGTAGTGGACCGACCCGTCTTCGTTCTTCACCGCCGCGTTGTGGAGCAGCAGGATCATGCCGTTGTTGGTGATGATCGGCGGGGGGCCCACCTCGACCAGGAACGAGCCGAAGGTGCCCGGCGGGGTCGGGGTCATGATCGGCTCGTCGTTCGAGCCGGGGGTCCAGTTGATCAGGTCATCGGACCAGGCGTACCAGATCGAGCCCTCCCCGAAGTACATCAGGTATCGCCCGTCGATGGGCACTGGAAGAATCCCTCCAGCTTTGCTCCAGGGCTCGGGCGAGCCGTTGCCGTTCGGAAGGAAGGTGTTGAAGTCCGGGAAGAGAGGTCCGTGCTTGGTCCAAGCGAGCAGGTCGGTCGACGTGGCCAGACAGAGCTGGACGGACTTGTCACTCCAGCCTGTGTAGGTCAGGTAGTAGGTGCCCCCGATCTCGGTGACGCGAGGATCCTCGCAGCCGCGTTGCTCGTAGTCCTCGGTGGGCGAGAGGACCGGCTCGGGGTGTCGCTCGAAGTGGATCCCGTCTTCGCTGACGGCGAGACCGACGTGTGACACGATGTCGGCGGCGTGCGCCCGGTAGAGGAGGACCACGCGGTCGTCCTTGACGACAGCGGCCGGGTTGTAGACGCTCGCCGACTCCCAGGTCTCGCCCTGCGGCCGCATGATCGGGTTCCCCTCGTAGGGCTTGAATGGGCCCAGGGGGAACTCGGCGTGGGGAAAGGCACTGCGTGGCATGTCTCCTCGTTCAGGTTCGGGCGCTGTGGACTCATGGCAACCTAGCGGCGGACGAACGTGAACCCGACGGCGGGAACCGTTACCTGCACCGTACGGGCTGGGCTGAAGCTGACCGCGACGAGGCGACCGCTGCCGTCGTAGGACTCGATGCGGGCGGTGCCGTGGCCGGCGAGGGACACCAGTGCCCGTTGGGGCTGGGTAGAGGAGTTCGAGAGAAGGGCAGTCCCGTGCCTGTCACCACTGAGGACTAGTCGTGACACGAGGGGCTCGAGCATGACGGCGTCAAGCCTCGCGGTGTCGCCGGAGGTTGCCGCAGTCGTGGCGGAGAGCCGGGTCACTCCCTGCCGGACCGTGGGGAGTGTCACCGGGAGCAGCGCACCAGGTGCAGGCGAGTCTCCTTGCGGGCCAATTGCACCTGACCGCACCCTTCCGACGGTGTCGCGGTTGGCGCGGAACGTTGTCACTGCCGAACTGCCTGGTTGCAGGTCGAAGACGGGTATCAGCAATAACGGCCGCGTCGGTCGAATCGAGAAAAGGACAGATCCGCCCGAGCCGATCTCTGCATAACCGGTGCCGCCGAACAGCGACTCCCCCGTCCACAGCGAGGCGGGCGTCACCGCGCGGGCGTCACCGCTCAGTTGCGCGTCCTCGGCCTGAAGCGTGGTGGTGCCGACGCGCTGGTCGATGGATGCGGTCCGGGCAAGCGCGGCGATGTCGGGGTTCTGGTCCAAGGCGATCATCGTCAGCAGGCCGTGGATCGTCGACTCGGCACCGGAGTTTCGGTTGATGACCCCGTCGCCCGAGACGCCGTCGTACGTCCGACCCGTTGACGGGTCGTACATCGCCTCGCCGGCCGGGTTAGCCCCGAAGAACCAGGCGGCCATGATCCCGGCCAGCCGGCGCGCGCCGTCGCGGTCGGTAGCGTCCGCGGTCGCGATGAGCGACTGGACACGCGAGTCGGCGCCGTAGGCGATCTGGGACGGGTCGCCCCGCGTCGGCAACCTGCCCTGATCCGGACCGCCGGAGGTCAGGAGCCACGGGTCGAACGTGAATGAGTCGGTGGCGGCTACGGCTGCAAGAGATTGGTCGCCCAGCGTGACCGACGCCTTTGCCAGCGCAGCCGGCATCTGTGATCCCCACGCGTGCCACACAGACCGAGACAGCGCCCAGGGCCGGATCGATCCGAACGGCCAGGTCCGGCGATCGCCTCCGGTCAGGGCGGCGACGCCTTCGCTGAGCCGGGCCAATGCGACCCTCGCGGTGGACGAGCCACCGGCGTCGACATACGCCGAGAGCCCGAGGATCGCCTCGGCCGTGGCGTCCGCGCCGTCGACGATCAGCCATGCCGGGGTGCGCTGGCCGTCGATGTCGAGGTAGTCGCCGTACCGGTCGAGCACCTGCCGGTCGACCGCTTCGATGCTGAGGTCGAGCCGGTCGCGGAGGAAGGCCGCGAACGCCGGGTCCTCGTCCCGGAACGCCGCGTAGCCCTCGCCGAGAGCCCAGATGGTCCTGGCCAGCCAGTAGGAGGCGTCGCTGTCGGACGGGTCGGGCAGCTCCTTCGGCTCGGCGCTGGGGTTGAGGGTGCCGTCGGGTTGCATCCACAGCACCACGTTGCCGGCGTTGGGCCCGGTCACGGTCTGCAGGTAGGTCACGCCGCGCAGGAGGTCGTACGCCGCCTCTCTGCTCGACGTGGCGCCGGTGGCCTTCCAGTGACGCAGGTAGACGATCGCGGCTCGGGTCATGTCGTCGGCGTTGTAAGCGCCCTGGCTCCAGGTGTTCGTGGCGGGGTCGTACGCGCCGCCCCCGACGTGGCGGTAGCTGCCGCTCTCGTCGGGCTCCGCGTAGGTCCACAGCACGCCGATCCTCGGCTGGGTGGACATGCGGTACGTCGTGTGGCCCTCCTGCGCCGGTGGGTCCACTTGGGCGCCCAGCCAGTCAAGGTGGGCGAGGTTGGTGAGCGGCGTCGATGTCGTTGGTGTCACCGGCGGCTGGTCGGCGACCGCATCGACAGCGACGACCGCCGAGGGCGTCGCCATGAGTACGACGAGCGCCGCACCTGTCGTACCGACCCGCCGACGCGCCCTCCCGCGACGTCCACGGCGCTCAATCACGGTTCCGTTTCTCATGTCTCCTCGTTCCTGTGGTCGGTGCGATCTGTCGTTGTCGCCTGGTTGCCAGGCTTCGTGCGGTGCCGGCCGTCGGGGCGCTATCCCTTGACTCCCGAGCCGAGGTTGGATGCGCTGAAGTGCTTCTGGAACGCCACGAACAGTACGACCGCCGGTGCAGCGAGCACGACGGCGCCGGCGAGGATCGCGCCGTATGGGTTCGTGGCCCGTCCGGCGACGCTGCTGATGTAGTTGGCCAGCGACACCGCGAGTGGCTGCAGCTCGGTGTCCTTCGTGACGAGGAACGGCCAGAGGAACTCGTTCCAAGGTCCTATGAAGGTGACCAGGATGGCTGTGAGAATGGCGGGCTTCACCAGCGGGAGCGCCACCGACCAGAGGATCCGCAACTCGCCGGCGCCATCGAGGCGGGCTGCGGAGAAGAGCTCTTCTGGAAGCTGGAGGAAGAACTGGCGGAACACGAACACCGCGGTCGAGTTGATCGCGAACGGCAAGATCATGCCGAGGTAGGAGTCTGCGAGCCCGTAGCTGCGCACGACCATCACGTAGATCGGGATGATGAGGAGCTGGAAGGGGACGATCTGGACGAGCAGCATCACCGCGAAGAGAGTGCCGCGCCCGCGGAAGTGCAGGCGGGCCAGCGCGTAGCCGGCGAGGATGCCGAAGACCACGGTGCCGAGGACGACGCCACCGGTGAAGATTCCGGAGTTGGCCAGGGACCGAACGAGGTCGACGCGCTCGTTGATCTCGGAGTAGTTGTCCAGGGTCAGTCCACCTGTGGGGAAGGCGCCCCGCAATGAGGTGTCCGGCTCGGCCTGCAACGACCCGACGATCATGTAGTAGAAGGGGAAGAGGAAGACCAGCGCGCCTAGGGACAAGGCCAAGATGCTGAGCCAGTGGCCGATTCTGTTGCGCGCGGGCGACTTGTCGGGCTCGGTCATCGCCAGGTCTGTCGTGGGGGTGTCGGCGCCGGCCATGTCAGTCGCGCTCCAGGAGTCGTTTGTTGATGAGGGAGATGATGAGGACGGCGATCACCAGGATCACGCCGATAGCCGCCGCGACGTCGGGGGTGCCCTGCTCGATGCCCTTCTGGTACATCACGAAGACGGGCGAGGTCGACGCTCCGTCAGGACCTCCGCCGCTGGTCAGCAGGTAGGGCTCGGTGAACAGGTTCGCTCCGGTGATGGTTGCCAGGATCACCACCAAGACGGTGGCCGGACGTACGCCGGGCACCGTGACGTTCACAAAGGAGCGGAACCGGCTGGCGCCGTCGACTGACGCCGCCTCGTACAGCTCCTTGGACACATTCTGCAACGCGGCCAGATAGAGCAGGATGAAGAACCCGAGCTGCTTCCAGGTGACGAAGAGGGCGATCAACGGCATCGCGAGCCCACCGTTGACCAGCCATGACGGGTCGGGGGCCAGCGGTCCGAGCAGTTGGTTCACCATGCCGTCCATGCCGAAGAGGAACAGCCAGACGGCCACCAGCGCCACGCTCGCCGTGACGTAGGGGACGTAGTAGGACACGCGCAGGAAGGCACGCGCCCGAATCACCTGGTTGAGCTTCGTGGCAAGGACGAGAGACAGCACGACCGTCAGCGGCACGTTGATCACGAGGAACACGGCGACATTGACGAAGGACCGTCGTACCGCAGGGTCCGACAGCACGGCCGTGTAGTTCTCGAACCCGACGAACGGTCGCGCGACCTGTGCCCCGGGGGCGAGGAAGAAGTAGTCGTGGAAGCTGATCCAGACCGCGAGCCCCAACGGGTAGGCGAACACGGCTGCGAGGAACACCGCGTAGGGCGCGGCGAACGCGATCCCCAGCGGTTGGCGACCCAGCAGGGTCGCCAGCCGGTGACGACGCGAGGCCGCCGGACGGGCTTCCTCGACCGTCGGGGAATCTGACGTCATGGGAGGCGTACCGGGTCAGGACTGCCCGGCGAGCTCGGTGACCGCCTCGGCCGCCGCGGACAGTGCTTCGTCGACGGAGGTCTTGCCGAAGATCACCGCCGATGAATACTCGTCACGGAACGCCTGCCAGATCGCGATGGAATTCGACACGTTCGGCACTTCGATCGTCCGCGAGGCCTGGTCGGCGAACAGCTGGTACTCCGGGTTCTCCTCGAAGTAGTCGGGGTACGTCGACTCGAGATCCTCACGAAGCGGCATCTGTCCGGTCACCTCGAGGAGCTTTCCGTCCTGCTCCTCGCTGGTAGCGAACTTCAGCACCTCCCACGCGGTGCCTTGGTTCTCGCAGGCGGAGTAGACCGCGACGTTCTTTGCGTCGGAGAACGTGTAGGTCTCGTCCGGGCTGATACCGGTCGAGGTCGGGACCGGTACGACGCCCCAGTTGACCGATTCGCCGTACACCGCGATGGCCCAAGGGCCGACGACCGACATCGCGGAGTCGCCCTCCGCGAACGCATCGTCGGTCGCTGCCTCCGTCGGTGCAAGACCCTCCGAGTACATCGTTGCCCAGAAGTCTGCCACCGCCTTACCAGCGTCTGAGTCGAAGGTTGCAGCGCCGTCCTCGACCAGCTGCGTGCCACCGGTCTCGGCCGCGTAGAGCGGGTAGAAGTCGAACCAGGACTGGAAGAACTCGCTGGTCGGCGCGGGCCAGATCGCTGCCTTCGCCGCGCCGCTCTCGACGACCGTGCGACTGGTGGCCAGGAACTCGTCGTAGGTGGCCAGTGGCGGGTTCTCCGGGTCGATCCCGGCCTCCTCCATGATGTCCTTGTTGTAGAAGATCATGACCGGGTTGGACTTCCAGGGGATCTGGTAGTACTGGCCGTCGGGCGACTTGTACTGCTCGGCTGCACTGCCAGTGCGCGACTCGATGTACTCTACGGCGCCGTCGAAGCTGTCGAGGGGGACCAGTCCACCTTGCTTCTCGAACTGGGGTACGGCGGCGGGCGCCGTGTTGAAGACCAGACAGGGTGCGTTCCCGGCTGTGATGGCTGCCCCGATGACCTCTTCAGACGTCGTGCCCGCCGGAATCTCCTGCGCGGTCACCGTTTCCTCGGGGTGGTCGGCGTTCCACTCCTTGACCATCGCCTTGCCCCAGGCGATCTCCTCCGGGCTGTTGGACAGCCAGATCTTGATGGGTCCCGTGGCGCTGATGGCTTCGCTCGAGCTCCCCGAGCCGCCGCCGCAAGCCGCCAACGTGAGCGCCAGCGCGGTCATCGTTGCTGCCATGACTTTCGATCTCATTGCTTCTCCGTTCGTCGGGGACCTCTTGCAGGACGTCCTCGTACTTGTTGTGGTCACGGTCGGTGGGTGGGTCGCCACGGTCCGCTCGAGTTCCTGACGACAAGCCGCGCCGGTGGCAAGACGATGTCCGTGGGAGGTTGCTTGTCGATGAGCTCCAACAGACGTGTGGCCGCGGCTCGGCCCGTGCCGATGACGTCGGAGCTGACCGTCGTCAGGGTCGGCTGCAGATGCGCGGCGATCTCCGTGTCGTCGTACCCGGTGATCGACAGGTCCGTGGGGACGTCGATGCCGCGGGACTGGGCCAGTGACATTCCAGCCATCGCCATCAGGTCGTTGGCGTAGACGATCGCGGTCGGTGGCTCGGCCAGGTCGAGGAGCTGTCTCGTCGCCGCGGCTCCCGACTCCGCCGAGAAGTCGGCCTCGATGCACGGGCCTTGTGCCAGACCTGCTCTCAGCAACGCCGTGGACCAGGCCCGCTGTCGCGAGTGACCGTGGACCATGCCGTGAGGCCCGGCGACGTGCGCGATGTGCGAATGGCCCAGCGCGACAAGATGCTCGACCGCACCCATGATCCCGGGAGCGTCGTCGACACCGACGGCGGGCCAGATTCCCTTCCCGAGTGCCGGCCCGATGATCACAGCCGGAAGACCCAGCTCAGCGAGGAGTGCGGGGCGGGGGTCGTCCACGAACAGGTCGGTGACGAAGACCCCGTCGACCCTGCCTTCGTCGACCAGCCGGCGGTAGCTCGGCCGCTCCCGCTCATGGTCGGCCACGACTTGCAGGAGCAGGGCGTGGTCATGCTCGGAGAGGACCGACTCGAGGCCGGCGATGAACGACGGGAAGAAGGGGTCGGCACCCAGCGTGTCCGGCGGCCGCGCGATGACAAGACCCACCGCCAGCGCCCGGGAGACCGACAATGCGCGGGCTCGGAAGCTGGGGGTCCAGCCGATCTCCTGAGCAACCTTCAGGATCCGTTCGCGGGTCCCCGGTGCTAGGCCCGGTCTGCTGTTGAGGGCAAAGGAGACCGCCCCCTTCGACACGCCCGCAGCGCGGGCGACATCGTTGATTGTGGGCCGAGTCACACTTCACCTAAACCGGTTTAGGTTCGTTTGTCAAGGGTTAACCTGGCGTTCATGACACCGAGCCAATCGATGGTCTGCCACCCCTGGTGGCGGGGCGGGGTGTTCTACCAGATCTATCCGCGGTCGTTCTGCGACAGCAACGGCGATGGCATCGGCGACCTCGAAGGGGTCCGGTCACGACTGGACCACCTGGCCTGGCTGGGCGTCGATGCATTGTGGCTCTCACCGGTCTTCCCCAGCCCGGGAGCGGACGGTGGGTACGACGTCTCTCACTACTGCGACATCGACCCGGTCTTCGGGGATATTGCCGCCTTCGACCGGCTCGTCGCGGCCGCCCACGCCCGCGGGTTGCGCGTTCTCCTTGACTGGGTTCCCAACCACACCAGCGTCCAGCACCCGTGGTTCCACTCCTCGCGCCGTGACCCGGACGGCCCTCACGCGAACTGGTACTGGTGGGCCGACAAGCCGCTGAACAACTGGTCCAGCGCCTTCGGCGGCCCAGCCTGGACGTATGACGAAGCGCGGGGCCAGTACTATCTGCATCTCTTCACGGCGGCTCAACCCGACCTGAACTGGAACGAGCCGGGCGTGCAGGATGCGATGTTCGACACCCTTCGATTCTGGCTCGACCGCGGTGTGGATGGCTTCCGGGCAGACGTTGTGCACCTCGTTGGCCGTGATCCGGCGCTGAAAGACGTCGCTCCGCGGGCTGAACCTGGCCTCAACGATCTGGTGAACAGCTACCGCGACCCGCGGACCCACGAGGTTCTTCGCAAGGTGCGGGGGCTGCTGGACTCCTACCCTGGTGAACGCATGATGATCGGCGAGGTCTCGCTCGAAGAGAGCGCGGATGTCGTGACCTATCTCGGGACGTCTGAGGACCCCGAGTTGCACCTGGCGTTCGACTTCTCGTTACTGGAGGCACCCTGGGACGCCGAGGTGTGGCGGGCCTGTATCGCCGGCGCGGAGATAGCCCACGCACCGGTTGAGACCTCTCCGACATGGGTTCTGTCGAGCCACGACGCGAGTCGGCACCGCACCCGTTACGGGGGGTCGGAAGCGGCCGCGCGTGTCGCCGCCGTCTTGCTGCTCACTCTCCGGGGCGCGGCGTTCCTCTACGCGGGAGAGGAACTCGGCCTGCAGGACGCCACAGTTGGGCGCGAACGTTCGCGCGCCCCGTTGGGACGTGATCCAAGCCGTGCCCCGATTCCGTGGACCATCGAGGAGCCGCATGGCTGGACGGGCAGCCAGTCGTGGCTGCCTTGGCCCCCAGACCCCGGCTGCCACAACCCCCAAGCTTTGCGCAGGGAGCGGGGGGGCATCCTCTGGCTCTATCGGCGTCTGCTCGAACTCCGAAGGACGACGCCCGCGCTTGCACACGGTGACCTCGAACTCCTCGACTCACCCCCCGGGACGCTGGCCTATCGGCGTTCGCTACCTCGAGCGACGGAGACGGCGGTGACGGTCGTCGCCAACTTTGCGAGCACTCACCGGCTCGTTCCCTACGATGGAGCCGTCCTGTTGGAGTCCTCCGCTCCCGACAGGAGAGGAGCGTTGGTCCAGCCGAGCACGCGACAACTCCTCCTGGCTCCGTTCACCGCGGCGGTGATGCGTGAGCCAATGCCGCATCGGCCTGGGTAGGCGCAGAAGACGCCGGCCGGGCTGTGGACGAACTGCGCCAGCAGCGGCGGATCAGGTCTGCGGCTGGCCGATGTTGACCATCCAGGCGATGCCGAGCTGGTCCACGCACATGCCGAACTCATCGCCCCACATTTGCTTCTCCAGGGGGACCGACACGGTGCCGCCGTCGGACAGCTTCTCCCAGTAGCCGCGCAGCTCGGCGTCGTCGTCCCCGCTCAGGCTCACCGCGATGTTGTTCCCAGGCTGGTGTTCCATCCCAGGCGGGGTGTCGGCGCCCATGAGCGTGAATCCGCTGTCGGTCTCGAGCATGCCGTGCATGATCTTGTCGGCGTCCGGGGAGTCCTGCGCACCGAACTCGCCGAAAGTGTTCAGCACCAAGGTGCCGCCGAAGACGCTCTTGTAGAACTCCAGAGCTTGCCGCGCGTTTCCGGTGAAGCTGAGGTAGGGGTTGAGTCGAGAACTCATCAGACGCTCCTTGCGCGAGACGATAGTCAGTCTTTGCAGACTAGCCTGGGCCTCGACCACGGGCTAGATCCCGCGCTCCTTTCGAGCTGGCCTCCCTGCAAGAAGGTAAAGCGGACGCTCGAGGAGTTGCGATGAAGTGGATGATCGATGCGGGGGCTTGCCTCAGCAGGACGTCATGGTGAGTGACGAGCCACTGGGGGACGTGGTGGAGGGCGGTCTGAGAGCGGGCAAGTCAGCCACCCGCCCTCTGTTTCGTTCGGCAGGCTCAAATGGCGCCTCGAGGACCGGCGGGCCTTCGAGCACTTGGTCAGACCAAACCGTGTGGCCGGGCTGTCGGCAACTGTTGATCCGCAGCGCTGGCGCGATAAGCAAGCATGGCTGTCGTCGGACCTTCATGGGAACCTGAGTCATGGCGTACGACGAAGACCTTGCCAACCGGATCCGCGCTGCGATCCAGGATCGGGACGGCGTGACCGAGAAGCGGATGTTCGGGGGGCTGGCGTTCCTGGTCAACGGGAACATGGCCGTTAGTGCGAGCGGGCAGGGCGGGCTCCTTCTCCGGGTCGATCCCGGCGAGACAGGTTCGGTGGTGCGCGAGGACGGTGTGACCCGTTTTGAGATGCGCGGTCGCGCGATGGACGGCTGGGTTCGCGTCGACCCGTCCGCCACCGTCTCCGACCAGGCGCTCACCCGTTGGGTCCAGGTCGGCATGGCCTACGCAGGGTCGCTGCCTCCGAAATAACGCGGGGTCCATGCGGATGCGATCTGTTGCTCAAGGCTCGCAAATGAACCGGCGCTCCAGCACAACAGGAAGATTGGGCACCCCGGCTGCCGCCCCGCAGAATACTCAGCCGCTCCCGCCCGCTGCACGAGGTCGCGCCGACACGTGGCGGCGAGACGTGCCGCGTAGCACTACTCGCGCCTGCGGTGATCGACCTGATCGACTCACAAGCGACGGCGGGCGCGCAGGACTGAGTCACCCACCGGGACCGGCTCTCCGTCGTGCCCGGCCACCGTGCGCGGGCGCACCTCGACGACCTCGACCTCCCACGCGTCCGGGTCGAGTGCGGGCACCAGATCCTCGGGGGTGAACATGGAGCTCTGTTGGCCGTGTCGCAGCCCGGTCACAAGGTCATCGGGGTGGTGGCCCACGACGAGCAGCGTGCCACCGGGGGAGACCGCTCCGGCGAGCCGGCGGGTGAGGTCGACCATCCCGCCGTCGGGCAGGTGCATGAACTGCGACGTCACCAAGTCCCAGCGCTCTCCTAAGCCCTCGGGTCCGGGATCGAAGGTTCGCACGTCGACGTGGCGCCACTCGGTGCGCTCGCCCACACCGGCGGTGGCTGCGTGCGATGCCGCCCGTTCCAGGGCGACGATACTGAAGTCGATGCCGGTGACGGACCAGCCACGTTCGGCCAGCCAGATGGCGTCCGCTCCCTCGCCGCTGCCGACGTCGAGGGCCTGCCCGGGCTCGAGACCGGCTGCCTCGGCCTCGAGCTGCGGGTTGACCCGACCACTCCAGATCGCGTCGCGGGCGGCGTACCGGTCCTCCCATGCTGGTTCTTCGAAGAGGTCAGCCAGCTCAGCACGATGCGTGGAGACAGCGAGATGTGTCTCCTCCTCGATCAGGTCGGCGTTGATGATCGCGCCGACGCGGAGCCCGACGGCGGCCGATGAGACGACCTGGGCCATCGCGTCGCTCAGGTTGCCTGCGACCCAGACGCCCGGGACTGCGGTGGCGCCGGTGGGCTCGGAAGGGATGAGGGTGCCGAGCACGTCGCCACCCATTTCGAACGGCTTCGGCTCGAGGCCGAGTGGCGCGAGGAACTCCGCCCTGGCTCGGAAGACTGGCGAGACCACGATGGCGTCACACGCGAGCACCTCACCGGAGGAAAGCCGGAGTCCGCGCAGCGTGTCGTTCTCGACCAGCACCCCGGCCGGCGGATCGGACACTACCCGGACACCACGCACGGCCAGCCGCTCGAGATCTTCCTCGGTCGGTCGCGGAGTGCCTTCGGTGAGCACCACGACGAAGTTGTCGGTGAGCTGGCGGAAGAGCATCGCCTGGTGCGCGGCCATCTTGTTGGTGGCCAGCACGGCGATCGCGCGGTCACGGATCTCCCAGCCGTGGCAGTAAGGACAGTGCAGCACGTCGCGCCCCCAGCGGTCGGCCAAACCGGGCACGTCGGGCAGCACGTCTGTGACACCGGAGGCGACCAGCAGTCGACGCGCCAACACCTCGCGGCCGTCATCGGTGGTGACGACGAACCCGGTGCCCGGCCGATCCCAAGGGCGGACGGTCTCGACCCGGGCGACGGTGACCTGCACGCCGTACTGCGCGATCTCGCCGCGGCCGATCTCCAGCAGCTCCAGCGGGGGAGTGCCCTCGCGACCGAGGTAGTTGTGTACGTGCCCCGCGGGCGAGTTGCGCGGGCTGCCAGCGTCGAGTACCAGCACGGAGCGGCGCGACCTGCCCAGCGCCAGCGCTCCACTGAGCCCGGCGGCACCGCCACCGACGATTACGACGTCGGACCTGTGCTCATGCTCTTGGAGTGCCTTCGTTTCGCTCATGCCCAGGAGTCTGCGGAGCTGGCGGCCTTCTTGACAAACATCTTTGCCGTATCGGCAAATGGACCCATGGTTGACGATGCGCGCCTGGCGACGGACGCCAGTGGTGCGGTCCACAGTGGGAGCATAGGGTCCGACACAGGAAGAGGCACCCGAAGGCACGGCACCGGAGGACGCATGAAGGTTTCAGGCTCGGCGACCTTGGACGC
>JACCUS010000265.1 GCA_013811715.1 Nocardioidaceae bacterium | reverse complement strand
ATCGGCAAGGCGGTCGGGTTGTCTGAGGCCGCCGTCCGCCAGCGCGTGCAACGGCTGCTCGACAACGGCGTGATGCAGATCGTCGCCGTCACCGATCCGCTCCAGCTCGGTTTCGCCCGTCAGGCCATGATCGGGATTCGCACCGAGGGAGACCTCGAACCCATTGCGAGTCAGCTTGCCGCGATGACCGAGGTCGACTACGTCATCATGACGGCCGGCTCGTTCGACCTGCTGGTCGAGGCAGTCTGCGAGAGCGACAGCCATCTCCTGGAGCTGCTGTCGAAACGCATCCGGTCCATCGACGGTGTCCGCAGCACGGAGTCCTTCGTCTATCTGAAGCTGTACAAGCAGACCTACTCATGGGGAGTCAGGTGACGTACGGCGACCTGTCTCTCTGGCACGAGACCTCAGCTCCACTCGACCTTCGCCCGCCGGTGCCCGGCTCTGTCGATGTCGACGTTGCCATCGTGGGCGGCGGGCTCACCGGTCTGTGGACCAGCTACTACCTCACCCTTCGGGACCCGTCCTTGCGCATTGCCGTGGTGGAGAAGGATCTGGTGGGATTCGGCGCTTCCGGTCGCAACGGTGGCTGGATGTCGGCACTCTTCCCCACCTCCCTGCGCCGGCTCTCCCGGCGGAAGGGGTGCTCGCGGGACGTGGCGCTCAGACTCGGCGCGGCCATGCGCGCCAGCATTGCCGAGGTCGAGAACGTCATCACCTCCGAGTCGATCGAGTGCGACTTCCACCGCGGTGGCACCCTCGTCTTCGCCCGTTCGCGCAGTCAGTTCGAGCGCGCCCGTGCTGAGGTGGCCGAGGCTCACGCCTGGGGCCAGACCGAGGACGACCTGCGGCTGCTCGACGCCGCCGAGACCGAGAAGCATGCTTGCGCCGCCGGTGTGCTCGGGGCGACGTACACCCCGCACTGCGCGCGGGTGCATCCCGGCAAGCTCGTCCGCGGTCTGGCGGACGTGGTCGAACGGCGCGGCGTCACCATCTACGAGCAGACGGCCGCGACCCGCGTCGCACCCGGCCGTGTCACCACGGAGCACGGCCCGCTCCGGGCGTCGTACGTCGTCGCCGCCACCGAGGGCTACTCGCCGACGCTGCCCGGAGCGCCGAACCGCGTCATCCCCGTCTACTCCCTCATCGTGGCGACCGAGCCCTTGCCCGCGTGGGTGTACGACGAGATCGGCCTGGAGGACGCACCTACGTTCTCGGACTTCCGCAACCTCATCATCTACGGCCAGCGCACCGCCGACGACCGGCTCGTGTTCGGCGGCCGCGGTGCCCCCTACCACTTCGGTTCGGCGGTGAAGCCCGGCTTCGACCGGGTGGAGCGGGTTTTCGTGCAGCTGCGCCATACCCTCGCGCAACTGTTCCCTGCCACGGCAGACGCGGCGTTTACGCACGCGTGGGGCGGTCCGCTGGGGATCGCGCGCGACTGGATGGCGTCGGTAGGGCTCGACCCCGTCACCCGGATCGGCTGGGCCGGCGGATACGTCGGCGATGGCTTGACGACGACCAACCTGGCCGGTCGCACCCTTGCCGATCTCGTGACCGGCACGGCGTCAGACCTGACGACCCTGCCGTGGGTCGATCATCACTCCAGACGGTGGGAGCCAGAGCCACTTCGCTGGTTGGGGGTGAATGCCGGGCTCCGGGCGATGACTGTCGCGGATCTCGAGGAGAGCGTGACTCATCGGCCCTCCCTCGTCGCGCGTGCGATGGCCCCGCTGCTGGGGGGTCAGTGACCGCAGTCGCACGAAGCCGCCGTGGCCTGCGATGAGCGGGAGGGTGTCCGGGGTGCAGCGTGGCGCGCCTTATCCGCAGGTCAACCCGGCCCACCAGTTCGGCGACACTTGACCGTGACAGTCAGTGCGTTTCACCTCACTGCGCGCGAAACCGCGCGGCACATGCGGATGCCTGAGTCGACGCTCGACGTCTGGCTGGCCAGCAAGGACGCCGAGCGCTGGTCCAGACTGTGGAGCCGAAAGACGTGGATGGCCC
>JACCUS010000257.1 GCA_013811715.1 Nocardioidaceae bacterium | reverse complement strand
GGCAACGTGTCTCGCGCTCTGTACGGCGCAGCCCCGGCGAACCATGATCCGACGCAGAAGTGGCCGGAACCTCGCCAGCAGGTCAGCTGGCGGTGAGGATCATGCCGGCGCCGACCGTGACGCCCGTGCCCTCGTCGATGAGCACGAACGAGCCGGTGGTGCGGTTCTTCTCGTAGGGGTCGCACAGCAGCGGCACGGTGGTGCGCAGCTGGACCCGGCCGATCTCGTTGAGCCCGAGCTCTCCGGTCTCCATGTCGCGGTGCAACGAGTTGACGTCCAGCCGGTACTGCAGGTCCTTGACCAAAGTGCGAGCGGTCCGCGTCGTGTGCTTGATCGCCAGCTTCTGCCGCGGCCGCAGTGGCGCGGTCGCCATCCAGCAGACCATCGCGTCGATGTCCTGAGCCGGCTTCGGCGCGTTCTGTGGACGGCAGATCATGTCGCCGCGGGACACGTCGACGTCGTCCTCGAGGCGCACCGTGACCGACATCGGGGGGTACGCCTCGTCCAGCTCGGTCTCGAACATGTCGATGCCGGCGATCCTCGACGTCATACCCGAGGGAAGGACGAGTACGTCGTCGCCTGGCTTGAGCACGCCGCCGGCGATCTGGCCGGCGTAGCCGCGGTAGTCGTGATACTCGTCGGACTTGGGCCGGACGACGTACTGTACCGGCAGCCGGGTGTCGACGAGGTCGCGGTCGGACGCGACGTGGACGTGCTCGAGGTAGTGCAGCAGCGACGGGCCCTCGTACCACGGCGTGCTCTCCGAGCGGGTCACGACGTTGTCGCCCTGCAGCGCCGAGATCGGGATGACCGTCAGGTCGGGGATGCTCAGCTTGGTGGCGAACGAGGTGAACTCCTGCTGGATTTCCTCATACACCTTCTCGGAGAAGTCGACGAGATCCATCTTGTTGACGCACAGCACCAGGTGCGGGACGCGCAGCAGCGACAAGATCACCGCGTGCCGGCGGGACTGCTCGGTGAGTCCCTGGCGGGCGTCCACGAGGACGAGGCCGAGGTCGGCCGTGGATGCGCCGGTGACCATGTTGCGGGTGTACTGAACGTGACCCGGCGTGTCGGCGATGATGAACTTGCGGTTGGGTGTCGCGAAGTAGCGGTAGGCGACGTCGATCGTGATGCCCTGCTCACGCTCCGAGCGCAGGCCGTCGGTCAGCAGCGCCAGGTCGGTGTAGTCGTACCCGCGGGACTTCGACGTCGTCTCGACGGCCTCGAGCTGGTCTTCGAAGATGGACTTGGAGTCGAGCAGCAGCCGTCCGATCAAGGTCGACTTGCCGTCGTCGACGGAGCCGGCGGTGGCGAACCGGAGCAGGTCCATGGTGGGTACAGCCATCAGAAGTAGCCCTCTCGCTTGCGGTCCTCCATGGCGGCCTCGCTGAACCGGTCGTCGCCACGAGTCGCGCCGCGCTCGGTGACGCGGGCAATCGCTATCTCCGCGATGATCTCGTCGATGGTGGCCGCGGGGGACTCCACACAACCGGTCAAGGTGAGGTCGCCGACGGTGCGGAAGCGCACGGTGCGCTCCTCGGCCTGCTCGCCCGACCGCAGCGGGTTGAACTCGCTCTCGGTCAACAACATGCCGTCACGTCGGAACACCCGGCGCCGGTGGGAGTAGTAGATCTCGGGGATCTCGATCGCTTCGCGGCCGATGTAGTGCCAGATGTCGAGCTCGGTCCAGTTCGAGAGCGGGAAGATGCGCATGTGCTCGCCGGCGTGGATGCGGCCGTTGTACAGGGACCACAGCTCGGGCCGCTGGTTTTTGGGGTCCCACTGGCCGAACTCGTCCCGGTGGGAGTAGACGCGCTCCTTGGCCCGGGCCTTCTCCTCGTCGCGGCGGCCACCACCGAAGGCGGCGGTGAAGCCTTCCTCCTCGATGCAGTTGAGCAAGGTGCCGGTCTGGAGGCGGTTGCGGCTCGTCTTGCCGTCGTCGACGACCACGCCGTCGGCAATCGCCTTCTCGACGGAGGCGACGATCAGGCGCACGCCGAGACGGTCGACCCAGCGGTCCCGACACCCCAAGACCTCAGGAAAGTCGAAGCCGGTGTCGACCTGGAGCACCGGGAACGGGATCTTCGCCGGGTAGAAGGCCTTCTCGGCGAGTCGCATCATCGTGATGGAGTCCTTGCCGCCGGAGAACATCAGCACCGGCTTCTCGAACTCCGCCGCGACCTCGCGGAAGATGTGGATCGCCTCCGCCTCGAGCTCGTCGAGCTGGCTGAGGCGGTAGTCAGCGTGGACCGTCATACTTTTCTGGGCTCCTCTGCAAGAGATTCGCGCCAATCCTAACCATGACCGACTGCCGGGGACGCGCGACCGGCTCGACCGACGCCCGCTACGGGGTCTTGGTGGGTGTCTTGCCACCGGGCTTGACCCGGTGCGGCTCCTCGATCTCAGCCACGGTCGGCGTACCGAACATCGGCAGCCCGACGCCGCGGCGGAGCAGACCCCACACCAGCGGCACCAGCACCACCATCGCGAGCCCGACCACGCCGATCAGCACCGGGTAGGTCTCGTCCTCGCCTGCCCCGAGGGGCCCCCACCCGGCCTTGTCGAGAAGCGCCAGACCCGACATCGTGAGTACGACGACGATGGCGCGGCGGATGAACGACGCGGGCACCCGGGGGGCGATCTTCGCGCCGATGATCGTGCCCGGCACCGAGCCGATGA
>JACCUS010000248.1 GCA_013811715.1 Nocardioidaceae bacterium | reverse complement strand
GTGTCACCGATCGCCGCGAGCTCGGGCTGCACTACGCCGAGACGCTGCGCCGGTGGCGCGACACCTTCAACGCCAACTGGGAGCGCATCCGACCGATGGGCTTCGACGAGGACTTCCGGCGGATCTGGGAGTTCTATCTCGCCTACTGCGAGGCCGGGTTTGCCTCGGGCTACCTCGGCGTGGACCAGATCCGCCTCACCCGAACAGGCACTCCCGCGCTGACGGAGACGCCAGTCTCGTGACCGCCCTTCGGTTCGAACACGTCGGTTTCGGAGCAGCCGCCGTCGGGTATGACGACGCCTGGCGACACCAACGCGAGCTGCACGCGCGCCGGGTGGCCGACGAGATCGGCGACGTGGTGCTGCTGCTCGAGCACATCTCGGTCTACACGGCCGGCAAGCGCACCGACCCGACCCACCGACCGGTCGACGAGACTCCGGTCGTGCAGGTGGACCGCGGCGGCACGATCACCTGGCACGGCCCGGGTCAGCTGGTCGCCTACCCGATCACGAAGCCGCCAGCTCATGTGTACGTCGTCGACTACGTCCGTCGGCTCGAGGAAGCGCTCATCAGGGTCTGCGCCGACCTGGGACTCAGCACCGGCCGCGTCAAGGGACGCAGCGGGGTCTGGGTCGCCGCCGACGCCGCCCGCCCCGAGCGCAAGATCGCCGCTCTCGGCGTTCGCGTCTCCCGGGGCGTGACGATGCACGGCCTGGCGCTCAACTGTGACTGCGACCTCACCTCCTTCGACGCGATCGTGCCCTGCGGCATCAGCGACGCCGGCGTGACGAACCTCAGCGAGGAGCTCGGCCGTGACGTGACCGTGCCGGAGGCGTCGTCATACGCGGAGCGCCATCTCGCCGACCTGCTGTCGTGGTCGGCGTACGACCGGTCCCCCGACCTTGTCCGCCCCCAGGAGTCCGCGAACCCTCTCCCGGTGCGCGCTTGAGCTACGGTCGCCACCTTTGTGCTCGTGGCAAGGGTCTGGACGTCCGGACACCCGTTGGCCCGCATCTCGGGCCATTCCGCGGCTCAGAACGCGTGCCAGCGGGTGTTTGGTTGGGTGTTCGGAGCTTGGGGGAGCTCGACGTGCAGGCGTTGACGGCATCCGGCGCGCTGCCCGCCCCGTCGCTGCGTTCCTGTCCGGCCTGACCCAAGCGACTTGGCGGCCGGGCGCGTCTGTCCGGTTGAGGGGAGTGGCTCCACTACTGTGAGCGCACAATGACGGCAATGGGGGACGTATGACCGACCTCGTCATCGAGACGACGGACCTGCGCAAGGAGTACCGCAGCAGACGGGGCCGTCTCGTCGCGGTCAAGGGGCTGTCGCTGCATGTGCCCGTCGGCGGGGTGCACGGCTTTCTCGGGCCGAACGGCTCGGGCAAGACGACGACGATCCGGATGCTGCTCGGCCTTGCCCGCGCCTCCGGGGGCGAGATGCGGCTGTTCGGCAAGGAGGTCCCGCGGCTGCTGCCCGAGGTGATGGGGCGCACCGGGGCCATCGTCGAGCAGCCCAAGTTCATGCCGGGCTTCACCGGTCGGCGCAACCTCTCCCTGCTGGCCACCACCCTCGGACAGGACGGTCGCAAGGTCGACGAGGTCATCGAGACCGTCGGCCTCAAGGGTCGTGACAAGGACCGCTACCGGGGCTACTCGCTCGGCATGAAGCAGCGGCTCGCGATCGCCGGCGCCCTGCTCAAGTCCCCCGAGCTGCTCATCCTCGACGAGCCGACCAACGGCCTCGACCCGGCCGCGATCCGCGAGATCCGCGAGACCATCCGCGGCCTCGGGGAGTCAGGCGTGACGGTGCTGCTCAGCTCGCACATCCTCGCTGAGGTACAGCAGGTGTGCGACGCGGTCTCGATCATCGGTCATGGCGCCCTGCTCGCTTCCGGGCCGGTCAGGGACGTCATCGGGACTCGGGTGTCTGGCGCCGTACGCCTCGGCCTGGCCGATCTGGCCGCCGGCGCCGCCGCACTTGAGGCGGCCGGGTATGACGTACGCCGGGCGCTCGACCACCTCGTGGTGGAGACCACGGCTGACCCTGCGGCGCTCACCGAGCTACTCGCCGGCACCGGGTTGTATGTCAACGAGCTCACACCGGTCCGAGCCGACCTGGAGACGGTGTTCCTCGAGCTGACCGCCGACGACGCGGGAGGGCCGTTATGAGGCTGCTGGTGGTCGAGCTCGCGCGGATTCGTGCCCGCCGAGCCATCATGGTGCTGGTCGCCGGCGCATTCCTCCTCGGCTCAGTGTTCGTCGGCGCCACGTTGTGGACACATCGACCGGTCAGCGACGCCGACCTCGCGCAGGCACAGCAACAGGTCGAGCGGCAGACGAACAGTCCCCGCACCCAGCGCGAGCTGCAACGCTGCCAGAACAACCCCGAGCGTTACGGGTCCAGCGGCGCCGCCGAGTGCGAGGACATGGTGCTGCCGCGGGTCGACTGGTTTCTCGACAGACCGGTGCTCAACCCACCAGAGCTGGCTCGCGATCTTTCGGTGGCGCTCGTCCTCTTCCTCGGGGTCATCGCCGTGCTCGTCGGGGCGACGATGATCGGGGCAGAGTGGTCGGCGGGATCGGTCGGCACTCAGCTGCTCTTCGAGCCGCGACGACCTCGGGTGTGGGCGGCGAAGGCAGCCGCGATCGCGCTCGTCACGGCCGTGATGGCTGCGGCGGTCTTCGCTTTCGTGTGGTTGTCGATCCTCGCGACGTACGCCGTCTGGTCCGACGACGGCTTGCCGGCAGGCTTCTTCGGCGATCTCAGCCTGACCGGGGCCCGGGGAGCGGCCTTCGTCGCTGTAGGGGGTCTCGCCGGCTACGCCGTGACGATGGCCGTGCGGCATACCGTCGCCGTGGTCGGCCTGATGTTCGCGTACTCGGTGATCGGCGAGGGGGTGTTGCGGTCGTTCCTGCCCCGCATCGAGCCGCTCCTCGTCTCCAACAACGCCGTCGCCTGGATCCAGGACGGACACACGATCCGTACCTTCCCGCAGCAGTGCTTCGACGAGTTCAGCTGCCGGCCGGAGACGACCGTCATCGGGCTGCTCGATGCGGCGGTGTACTTCGGGGTCGTAGCCGCGGTGATGCTCATGCTCTCGCTGTTCGTGTTCCACCGCCGCGACGTCCCCTGAAGCTGCCGTCCCTGCTGCCTACCACCGGCGTGACGTCCCCTGAAGCTGCCGTCCCTGCTGCCTACCACCGGCCCGACGTCCCCTGAGGCTGTCGTCCCTGCTGCCTACCACCGGCGTGACGTCCCGTGAGACCGGCGTCGTCCGGTCCCGACGTAGCAGCGGATGCGAACCGCCCACCCCCTTCCCCGCGAACCGCCCACCCGCTCTCTCGGGCGAACCGCCACCCCCCTCTCGGCGAACCGCCACCCCCCTTCCCCGCGGATTGCGGGAAACTGCACGGCGACACGCCGTACGACGCCTGCAGATTCCCGCAATCCGCGGGGGAATAGGTGCGCTGCGGCGGGACGGGTGGTGGGGCAACGCGATTCGGGCAACCGCCGACGACGAGGTTCCTTACCGGTTCGGGGAAGTCCGACCGGCCCATGACCCGCGAGGACTCCCCCAAACTCTCCAACCCGCCTCCACGCCACCACCGCAGCACATGTTTGGGGAAGATCCGCCGTGCCCCAACCCGCGTCAACTACCCCAAACCTCGGACGGCCTCGCGCACGCGCCACCCCGCGTCGGGCGCTCGGCGTACCCCGTAGTCTTGGGGTGTGACGATCGCACCCGAGGGACGGAAGATGCTGCGCCTTGAAGTGCGCAACGCCGAGACCCCGATCGAGAAGAAGCCCCCCTGGATCAAGACCCGGGCGAGGATGGGACCGCAGTACCA
>JACCUS010000238.1 GCA_013811715.1 Nocardioidaceae bacterium | reverse complement strand
GGAGCGTCGTCTTCGGGTCGAAGAGCAGCTCGTTCTCGATGCCGGCGAAGCCTGGCCGCATCGAGCGTTTCATGAACACGATCTGCTTGGCGTCGTCGGCGTTGAGGATCGGCATCCCGTAGATCGGGGCGCCGGGGGTGGTCTTGGCGGCCGGGTTGACCACGTCGTTCGCGCCCACCACCAAGACCACGTCGGCCTGCTTGAACTCGCCGTTGATGTCGCTCATCTCCTTGAGCTGCTCGTACGGCACCTGCGCCTCCGCGAGCAGCACGTTCATATGTCCCGGCATCCGGCCGGCGACCGGATGGATGGCGTAGTCCACGACGATCCCCTTGTCGCTCAGCACATCAACCAGCTCACGCAACGTGTGCTGCGCCTGCGCGACCGCCAACCCGTAGCCAGGCACGATGATCACCCGGTTCGCGTAGCCGAGCAGGATCGCCACGTCCGGCGGGGCCGCGGAGCGGACCGGCCGGTCCGAGACCTCCCCCGCACCAAGGGTCGAGCCCCCCTTGAGCGCACCGAACAGCGTGTTCGCCAACGACCGGCCCATCGCCGCGGCCATCAGTTTGGTCAGGAAGGTTCCCGCGGCGCCGACGAGGGTTCCGGCCACCAGCAGCAGGGCGTTGCCCAGCACGTAGCCGCTGGCCGCGACCGTCAGCCCGGTGAACGCGTTCAACAACGAGATGACGATCGGTACGTCGGCGCCGCCGACCGGCAACACGAGGAACAGCCCGAGAGCCAGGCCCACGACCGCCAGCACGACACCCACCCAGATGGCGGGGTTCCTCACCAGCAGCACACCCAGCACGACGCCGCCGAGCAGCGACCCACCGAAGGCGATCGGGAGGCCGGGGAACACCACCGGTCGGGTGGGCATCAGCTCCTGTAGCTTGGCGAACGTCACCAGCGAGCCAGCGAAGCTGACCGAGCCGACCAGGATCGTGAACGCGGTCGCGGCGAGGTCGAACTTCGGCACCTCTGTCAGCCCGGCCACCGCGACGATGTCGTGCAGCTCCAGCAACGCGACCAAGGCGGCCGCCCCGCCGCCGACCCCGTTGAAGAGCGCCACCAGCTGCGGCATCTGTGTCATCTGGACCCGCTGCGCCCCGAACACGCCCACCACCGTGCCGACCACGATCGCCACCAGGATCGGTGCCAGGTGGTCGAGGTCCTCCGCGAAGAATACGGTCGCGCAGGCGAGCACCGCCCCGAAGGCCCCTATCAGGTTCCCGTTGCGGGCGGTCTTCGGTGACGACAGGCCCTTCAGCGCCAAGATGAAGCAGACCGCGGCCGCCAGGTAGGTCAACTGTGCCCAGGTCGGCGTCATGAGGGTGGCTCCCGCCGCTTGCGGCCGCTGAACATCTGCAGCATCCGGTCGGTCACCACGAAGCCGCCCACCATGTTGATCGTCGCCAGCACGATCGCCACCAAGCCGACCACGAGTGCAAGGGTTGAGTCGACGTACCCGGTCACCAAGATGGCGCCGAGCAAGATGACACCGTGAATCGCGTTGGCGCCGGACATCAACGGCGTGTGCAGCGTCGAGGAGACCTTCGAGATCACCTCGACGCCGACGAACACGCTCAGCACGAAGATCGTGAGCCAGACGACCTCTTCGGTCATGGGCGGCCCTCCAACGTCTCATGGGTGGGTTTGTGGGTGACCTGCCCCGCGTGCGTCACGCAGGTGCCCGCGACGATCTCGTCGTCGAAGTCCGGCGCGAAGCCCTCCTCTGTCGTCATCAGCGTCACGATGTTGACCAGGTTCTGGGCGTAGAGCTTGCTGGCCGGGCCGGGCATCTGGCTCGGCACGTTGGAAGCACCCCAGATCTGTGCCGCGCCCACCTGCACCACACTTCCCGCGACCGACCCTTCGACGTTACCGCCCGTCTCCGCGGCAAGGTCGACCACGACCGAGCCTGCCTTCATCTGCTCGACCATGTCGGCTGTCACGAGCATCGGGGCCTGCCTTCCCGGCACCGCCGCGGTGGTGATGAGGGCATCGGCGGCGGCGATGTACGGCGTGAGCAGGTCGCGCTGGCGCGCGGCCCGGTCCTCGGTCATCTCCCGGGCATAGCCGCCTGCGCCTTCGAGGCTCTCCAGGTCGAGCTCGATCGCGACGGCCCCAAGCGACCGGATCTCCTCGGCGGCGGCGGCGCGGACGTCGTACGCCCGGACGACGGCGCCGAGTCGCTTGGCCGTGGCTATCGCCTGGAGCCCGGCGACACCGGCCCCTAGCACCACCACCTCCGCCGGGGGGACCGTGCCGGCGGCGGTCATGTTGAGGGGGAAGAAGCGCCGGAGGCGGCCGGCGGCGACGATGGCGCAGCGATAGCCGGCGACGAGCGCTTGCGAGCTCAGCGCGTCCATCGACTGGGCGCGGGAGATGCGCGGCACGAGCTCCATCGCGAACGACGTGATCTGCAGGTCGCGGCGCTCGGCCACCAGGTCGAGCGACTGCGCGGGCGGGAGAAAGGAGAACGTCGCCGCCCCCGACCTCAACCTGCGGGCCTGCGGGCTGGAGAGGGGCTGGACTGACAAGACCACGTCGGCGCTCGACAGGACGGCATCGACCGTGGCGCCGGACTCGACGTACGCGGTGTCGGAGTACTGGGCTGCCGACCCGGCCTCGGGCTCCACTGCCACGTCGTAGCCCGCCTCGGTCAGTTTGCCCACCAGCTCAGGGACCATCGCCACCCGAGCCTCGCCCTCGAGGGTCTCCTTCACGACTGCGATCAACACGTTAGAAACCTAGATCACTCCGCGCCATCACGACACCACCGCCTCGGCCGTGTCTGCCCGATCTTGCTGGTCGAGGCTGCGGCGGACGCCGGGAACGGTGAAACCTGACTCCTCGCGGGTGCGTTTGCGACCCCTCGCGGGTGAATTCGCGACCCCTCGCGGGTGAATTTGCGACCCCTCGCGGGTGATGGGGGGTCAGTAGTACCACGGGTAGTCCGACCAGTCTGGAGCGCGCTTCTCCAAGAACGAGTCGCGTCCCTCGGCGGCCTCCTCGGTGCCGTAGGCGAGCCGGGTGGCCTCGCCGGCGAAGAGCTGCTGCCCGACGAGCCCGTCGTCGATCAGGTTGAACGCGTACTTCAGCATGCGCTGTGCCGTCGGCGACTTGGCGTTGATCTTGGCGGCCCATTCCAGCGCTACACTCTCCAGCTCCGCGTGGGGTACGACCGCGTTCACCATGCCCATCCGGTGGGCGGCCTCGGCGTCGTACTCGTCACCGAGGAAGAAGATCTCGCGGGCGAACTTCTG
>JACCUS010000004.1 GCA_013811715.1 Nocardioidaceae bacterium | reverse complement strand
GCTGGACCGAGGCACAGATCCTGGAGGAGTTCGGCGAGTTCGAGTCCATCCGCCTCACGCTGGAGAAGGACCACACCTCCGGCCAGGACGACGCGCTGCTCGACATCTACCGCAAGCTGCGGCCGGGTGAGCCCCCGACCCGCGAGGCGGCACAGACGCTGCTCGACAACTACTACTTCAACCCCAAGCGCTACGACCTGGCCAAGGTCGGGCGCTACAAGATCAACAAGAAGCTCGGCCGAGACGAGGCCTTTGACCAGCAGACCCTCACGGTAGACGACATCGTGGCAGCGATCCGCTACATCGTGATGCTGCACGACGGTCAGGCCGAGATGGCGTCACCACGCGGCAACATGGTTGTCGAGGCGGACGACATCGACCACTTCGGCAACCGTCGCCTGCGCACGGTCGGCGAGCTGATTCAAAACCAGCTCCGGACCGGCCTTGCCCGCATGGAACGGGTCGTGCGTGAGCGGATGACGACTCAAGACGTCGAGGCCATCACACCCCAGACGTTGATCAACATCCGTCCGGTGGTGGCCGCGCTGAAGGAGTTCTTCGGAACCTCTCAGCTGAGCCAGTTCATGGACCAGATCAACCCGTTGGCGGGGCTGACCCACAAGCGTCGGCTGTCGGCGCTCGGCCCGGGCGGTCTGTCACGCGAGCGGGCCGGCTTCGAGGTCCGCGACGTCCACCCGTCGCACTACGGCCGGATGTGCCCGATCGAGACCCCTGAAGGCCCCAACATCGGCCTGATCGGCTCGCTTTCCACGTTCGGTCGGGTCAACGCCTTCGGGTTCGTCGAGACGCCGTACCGCAAGGTTGTCGACGGCACGGTCACCGACCAGGTCGACTACCTCACAGCCGACGAGGAAGACCACGTCGTCATCGCCCAGGCGAACGCAGAGCTGACCGATGGCAACCGGTTCGCCGAGGACCGGGTCTTGGTGCGTGAGCGCCGAGGCGAGGTCGACTTCATCCCAGGCGACGACGTGGACTACATGGATGTGTCGCCGCGGCAGATGGTCTCGGTGGCGACTGCACTGATCCCGTTCCTCGAGCACGACGACGCCAACCGCGCGTTGATGGGCTCGAACATGCAACGCCAAGCAGTGCCGTTGATCCGTGCCGAGGCACCACTCGTCGGCACCGGGATGGAGTACCGCGCCGCCGTCGACGCCGGAGATGTCTTGGTGGCCAAGGCCGCCGGAGTCGTCACCGAGGTGTCCGCCGACTCCATCGAGGTGATGGAGGACGAAGGTCGCCACGAGACCTACCGGCTGGCAAAGTTCAAGCGCTCCAACCAGGGCACCTGCGTCAACCAGCGTCCGCTCGTCGCCGAGGGCGACAAGGTCGAGGTCGGCTGGCCGATCGCCGACGGCCCGAGCACCGACGCGGCTGAGATGGCGCTTGGCCGCAACCTGCTGGTGGCCTACATGCCATGGGAAGGCCACAACTACGAAGACGCGATCATCTTGAGCCAGCGCCTCGTGCAAGAAGACGTCCTCACCTCGATCCACATCGAGGAGCACGAGGTCGATGCCCGGGACACCAAGCTCGGCCCTGAGGAGATCACCCGGGACATCCCGAACGTGTCCGACGAGATGCTGGCCGATCTGGACGAGCGTGGGATCATCCGGATCGGCGCGGAGGTCGTCCCCGGCGACATCCTGGTCGGCAAGGTCACCCCCAAGGGGGAGACCGAGTTGACGCCCGAGGAGCGCCTGCTGCGCGCGATCTTCGGCGAGAAGGCGCGCGAGGTGCGGGACACCTCGCTGAAGGTCAAGCACGGTGAGAGCGGCATCGTCATCGGTGTCCGGGTCTTCGACCGGGAGGAGGAGGACGAACTGCCTCCCGGCGTCAACCAGCTCATCCGGGTGTACGTCGCACAGAAGCGCAAGATCTCCGATGGTGACAAGCTCGCCGGTCGCCACGGGAACAAGGGCGTCATCTCCAAGATCCTCCCGGCAGAGGACATGCCCTTCCTCGAGGACGGCACCCCCGTCGACATCATCCTCAACCCGCTGGGTGTACCTAACCGGATGAACGTCGGACAGGTCCTGGAGACTCACCTCGGCTGGGTTGCCAAGAACGGCTGGCAGGTCGGTCCGGGTAAGTCGGCGTGGCAAAAGCGGTTGAGCGAAATCGGCGTGAGCGAGGCGCCGGCGAACACCAACGTCGCCACCCCGGTCTTCGACGGCGCCAAGGAAGACGAGATCCAAGGCCTGCTGGCGTCGGTGCGTCCCAACCGAGACGGCGACCGACTGGTCAAGGAGAACGGCAAGGCCCGGCTGTTCGACGGCCGCACGGGTGAGCCGTTCCCGGCGCCGGTCTCGGTCGGGTACACCTACATCATCAAGTTGAACCACCTGGTCGACGACAAGATTCACGCCCGCTCGACCGGTCCGTACTCGATGATCACCCAGCAGCCCCTCGGTGGTAAGGCGCAGTTCGGCGGCCAGCGCTTCGGCGAGATGGAGGTGTGGGCGCTCGAAGCCTATGGCGCTTCCTACGCCCTTCAGGAGTTGTTGACCATCAAGTCCGACGACGTACTGGGGCGGGTGAAGGTCTACGAGGCCATCGTCAAGGGCGAGAACATTCCCGAGCCCGGGATTCCGGAGTCGTTCAAGGTTCTCGTCAAGGAGATGCAGTCGCTGTGCCTCAACGTCGAGGTGCTGTCCAGCGACGGGATCGCCATGGACATGCGCGACTCCGACGAGGACGTGTTCCGCGCGGCCGAAGAGCTCGGCATCGACCTGGCCCGCCGCCCCAACGAGGGTGTGACCAGTGTCGAGGAGGTCTGAGCAGGGCGATGCCCTGCTCAGACCCCTCGACGCTCGTCATGGCCGCAGCGAGCTTTGCTCGCGAGGCAGACCAGGAACTGAAACATAAGAGGCAACACCAAACGAAGGAAGAGTCTTGCTAGACGTCAACTTCTTCGATGAGCTCCGTATCGGTCTCGCCACTGCCGACGACATCCGTCAGTGGAGCCATGGCGAGGTCAAGAAGCCCGAGACCATCAACTACCGCACGCTCAAGCCTGAGCGGGACGGGCTCTTCTGTGAGAAGATCTTCGGCCCGACCCGGGACTGGGAGTGCTACTGCGGCAAGTACAAGCGGGTGCGCTTCAAGGGCATCATCTGTGAACGCTGCGGTGTCGAGGTCACCAGGTCGAAGGTACGCCGAGAGCGGATGGGCCACATCGAGCTCGCCGCCCCCGTAACCCACATCTGGTACTTCAAGGGCGTCCCCAGCCGGCTCGGGTATCTCCTCGACCTGGCCCCGAAGGACCTGGAGAAGGTCATCTACTTCGCGGCGTACATGATCACGGCCGTGGACGACGACGCTCGCCACAAGGACCTCCCCTCACTCGAGGCGAAGATCGATGTCGAGCGCAAGCAGCTCGAACAACGCCGTGACGTCGATGTCGAGGCCCGGATGAGCAAGCTCGAGGAAGACCTCGCGGCGCTGGAGGCGGAGGGCGCGAAGGCCGACGCCAAGCGCAAGGTCAAGGAAGGCGCCGAGCGTGAGCTGAAGCAGATGCGTGACCGCGCCCAGCGCGAGCTCGACCGTGTCGAAGAGGTCTGGAGCACGTTCCGCACCCTTAAGGTCCAGGACCTGATGGGCGACGAGACCTTGTACCGCGAGATGAAGCTCCGCTTCGGCAAGTACTTCGAGGGCGCGATGGGCGCGGAGGCGATCCAGCGGCGACTGGAGACCTTCGACCTGGAGTCTGAGGCGGAGTCTCTGCGCGAGACGATCCGCACCGGCAAGGGTCAGCGCAAGACGCGTGCCCTCAAGCGGCTCAAGGTCGTCTCGGCGTTCTTGTTGACCACCAACAGCCCTTCGGGCATGGTGCTCGACTGCGTCCCGGTCATCCCCCCGGACCTGCGACCGATGGTGCAGCTCGACGGTGGCCGCTTTGCGACATCCGACCTCAACGACCTGTACCGCCGCGTCATCAACCGCAACAACCGGTTGAAGCGGCTGCTCGACCTCGGGGCTCCCGAGATAATCGTCAACAACGAGAAGCGGATGCTCCAGGAGGCCGTCGACTCGCTGTTCGACAACGGCCGACGTGGACGGCCGGTCACCGGCCCGGGAAACCGGCCGCTGAAGTCGCTGTCGGACATGCTCAAGGGCAAGCAGGGCCGGTTCCGGCAGAACCTGCTCGGTAAACGGGTCGACTACTCCGGCCGCTCCGTCATCGTCGTCGGTCCGCAGCTGAAGCTGCACCAGTGTGGTCTGCCCAAGCAGATGGCGCTGGAGCTCTTCAAGCCGTTCGTGATGAAGCGGCTGGTCGACCTCAACCACGCACAGAACATCAAGAGCGCCAAGCGGATGGTCGAGCGCAGCCGGCCGGTCGTGTGGGACGTCCTCGAAGAGGTCATCACCGAGCACCCGGTGCTGCTGAACCGTGCGCCGACGCTGCACCGCCTCGGCATCCAGGC
The DNA here is from genome assembly GCA_013811715.1 of Nocardioidaceae bacterium. Taxonomy (GTDB): domain Bacteria; phylum Actinomycetota; class Actinomycetes; order Propionibacteriales; family Nocardioidaceae; genus JACCUS01. The sequence continues at coordinate 36,445 of JACCUS010000004.1, read as the reverse complement.
ATTCGAGCCGCAGCTGATCGAGGGCAAGGCCATCCAGATTCACCCGCTCGTCTGCTCGGCCTTCAACGCCGACTTCGACGGTGACCAGATGGCTGTGCACCTGCCGCTGTCGGCAGAGGCCCAGGCCGAGGCGCGCATCTTGATGCTGTCGACGAACAACATCTTGAAGCCGGCGGACGGCCGTCCCGTCACGATGCCGACGCAGGACATGGTCATCGGCATCTACTTCCTCACCCTGGACCGCGACGACTACCCCGGCGAGGGTCGTGCCTTCAGCTCGGTCTCCGAGGCCTACATGGCCTTGGACCGAGGCGAGATCGACCTGCAGAGCAAGATCAACCTCCGGTTCGCCGACATCGTGCCGCCGGACGGCTACCAGACTCCCGAAGGCTGGGCACCCGGCCAGGCACTGACCATGGCGACGTCGCTCGGGCGCGCCCTCTTCAACGAGGCGCTGCCGGCGAACTACGCCTACGTCAACGAAGAGGTCGGCAAGAAGCAGCTCGGCACCATCGTCAACGACCTGGCGGAGCGCTATACCAAGGTCGAGGTCGCAACTGCGCTGGACGCGCTGAAGGACACCGGCTTCCACTGGGCGACCCGCTCGGGCGTGACGATCTCCATCGAAGATGTCGTCACGCCGGCCAACAAGCAGGAGATCTTGGTCAAGTACGAGAAGCAGTCGGAGAAGGTCCAGCAGCAGTACGAGCGTGGGCTGATCACCGACGAGGAGCGCCGTCAAGAGCTCATCGAGATCTGGAACACCGCCACTATCGAGGTTGCCAAGTCGATGGAGGACACCTTCGACAAGACCAACCCGATCTTCATGATGGTGAACTCCGGCGCCCGCGGAAACATGACGCAGGTTCGACAGATCGCCGGCATGCGTGGCCTGGTGGCCAACCCCAAGGGTGAGATCATCCCGCGCCCGATCAAGGCCAACTTCCGTGAGGGGCTGTCGGTCCTGGAGTACTTCATCTCCACCCACGGCGCCCGCAAGGGCCTTGCCGACACTGCGCTCCGTACGGCGGACTCCGGTTACCTCACGCGTCGACTCGTCGACGTGTCGCAGGATGTCATCATCCGTGAGGAGGACTGCGGCACCGAGCGAGGGCTGAGCAAGATCATCGGGGCCAAGGGCGACGACGGCCGCGTCACCAAGGACGAGTTCGTCGAGACCTCGGCGTACGCCCGTAACCTCGCGGTGGACCTGCACCACCCCGAGACCGGCGACGTGCTGGCTAGCGGTGGTGACGACATCGGTGACGTTTTGATCAACGCCCTCGTCGATGCCGGCATCCACGAGGTGAAGGTGCGTTCGGTTCTCACCTGCGACGCCAAGACCGGAACATGCGCGAAGTGCTACGGGCGCTCGCTGGCGACCGGCAAGCTCGTTGACATCGGTGAGGCCGTCGGCATCATTGCGGCCCAGTCGATCGGCGAGCCAGGCACGCAGCTGACGATGCGCACGTTCCACACCGGCGGTGTCGCGTCCGCAGAGGACATCACTGAGGGTCTGCCCCGTGTGGTCGAGCTGTTTGAGGCCCGGCAGCCCAAGGGGAAGGCGCCGATCTCGGAGTCTGCCGGGCGGATCCGCATCGAGGAGACAGACAAGACCCGCAAGATCGTCGTCGTCCCAGACGACGGTTCTGAAGAGCATGCGTTTCCCGTCAGCAAGCGCACTCGCCTGCGGGTCGAGGAAGGCTCGCACGTCGAGGTCGGTGAGCAGATGACGGTCGGCAAGGCCGATCCGCAGGATGTCCTGCGGGTGCTTGGGCCGCGCAAGACCCAAGAGCACCTCGTCGACCAGGTTCAAGAGGTCTACCGTCGCCAGGCCGTGGCAATCCACGACAAGCACATCGAGATCATCATCCGGCAGATGCTGCGTCGCGTCACCGTGATCGAGAGCGGCGACTCCGACCTTCTCCCGGGTGAGCTCGCCGACCGCATCCGCTTCGAGGCCGAGAACCGGCGGGTGGTTGCCGAAGGCGGCACGCCTGCTTCGGGTCGACCGGTGCTGATGGGCATCACCAAGGCATCGCTCGCCACCGAGTCGTGGCTGTCGGCGGCCTCCTTCCAGGAGACCACCAAGGTGTTGACGGATGCGGCGATCCACGGCAAGTCCGACTCACTGCTCGGCCTGAAGGAAAACGTCATCCTCGGTAAGCTCATCCCGGCGGGCACCGGCCTGGAGCGCTACCGCAACATCCGGGTCGAGCCCACCGAGGAGGCTCGGGCGCAGGCGTACTCCATCGACTACGACAGCTACGACTACGACTTCGGTCAGTCGACGGGCCAGTCGGTGGCGCTGGACGACTTCGACTTCGGTTCCTACCAGAACTGAGCTCGCACCTCGATGTCGAGGTGACCGTCAGATGAGTGGGGCGGGAGGCGTTGGAGGAGACTCCACACCTCCCGCCTTCGCTTTGCCTCCAGTTCTCGGTGACGATGCCCTAGGGTTTCACGCCATGAGCACCGGATTTGGTTCGACTGACCCTGTTTTCGACGCCTTGGACCCGCTGGTCCGCAATGGCAGGATCTCTCCCGCCCAGGCCGACGACGTGTATCGGGCATTGATGTCCGCCGAGGGATCGTCCGGCCGGGCCAGCAAGCCCGCCGGCTCCCCGAGCGCCGGCTGGCAGCTGCCGACACTGCTCGTGGGTGTCGTGGTCTTCGGTGCCAGCCTGGTGATGGCGGGATTCCTGACTGCGTCGCCTCTCGCTGAGAACAAGGGACTCGTTTGGAAGACGTTCATCGTCATGTTCGGAGTAACCGCCGTCTTCGCCGTCGGGGCTGTCGGCGTAGAGCTCCTGCTCAAGGACGGGCCCCATGCCCGCTGGGTGGCTGCCCGCAGGGTAACGGGGCTGCTCGCGTCGCTGGCGCTTACTGCCCTCGCTCTGCTGATCACGACCACATGGGACGCCGAGGCGCTGCCCTACCTCGCCGGAGTCTTGCTGCTCATCGGCGGTGTGGCAGGGTACTGGATCCTTGAGCAACAGGTCTTGACGCTGGCGGCAGTGCTCGGCGGCTTGATCATCTTGGGTCAGGTCCTGTCCGACTCGCTGGAGTCCGCCGACAACGACACCGGAGCGTTCTTGACCTTTGGCATGGCGATGCTGGGTTACGGGATCGCGGTCGCGCTGGTCGGCTGGAGGTTCCATTGCCGTCACCTGACCGCCATGCTGGGTGGCGGCCTTGCGCTCTTCGGTATGTACGCAGTGGTGCTCGCGAACGGGTTCTTCTTCGCCCTCGGTGGGCTCGGCGCGCGGGCTTCCGGAGACGGCTTCACCATCGACGACGTGCGCACCGACATACGGATCGCGATGTTTATGGGGCTCCTCATCGCGCTCGCGCTTGCTGCGGCGTACGCCTACACGTCGTTTGTCGGCTTTGCCGTGCTGTCCTTCTTCGGTGCGGTGTTCTTGCCAGCGCTCACGATCGCGGTCACCCCCCAGGGCCAGCACCCGTTGCGCTGGGCCGTCGCGTTCGCCGCGATCGGCAGCCTCGTGGTGTTCGGCGCCATCGGCTACCAGCTCTTGAGAGGGCCTGGGCAGCAGGAACGGATTGCCGGCCCGACCGCGCCGCCACCGGCCGGGCACCAGCCGTCGCAGTACCGGTCGCCCTATCAGGTGACCCGTGGAGACGACGTCGTCTCCTCGTCGGATCGACGCCGCTGAGCTGTCCGCCCGCTGCCGGCAGGGATCGGCACGTCGATCCATGCGGTGCTGGCGCGGCCGTCGGCCGCTGCCGACTGACCCGCGACGCCAAAGCCGAGACGCGCCACCTGCCCGGCGGCGGGACGGTCGGCGGGGCCGCCGTAGTGGCTGACGAGGAGGCGTCCGTCAGGCTCGACGAGGGAGTCCAGCGCATGCTGGAGCAGATCGTGCCGCCGTGCTGTCGGGACGGTGTCGAGCAGGACGTGGACGAAGGTGAATCGGGCGCCGGACGTCGGCACGTAGTCGATCGCGTTGCCCACCTCGACCCGGTCGGCCCACTGCGGAAGCCGCAGTCGGGCGACCTCCACCAGCCGAGGACCGAGGTCGACGCCGTACGGCTCGACGACGAGGCCGCGTTCGGCCGCCCACCGGTGGACCGACTCCATCAGCAGGCCGTTGGCGCAGCCGACGTCGAGGAACGTGCCGTCGGAGTCGATGCCGTCGAGGATCATCTGCCGCCGGGCGCGCCACTGCGCTGGTGTGCCGCCGAACCCAGATCCGCTCTCGGCGGACTGTCCCCGCAGGTACGCCGGCTCGAGCAGGCGCAGGTTGTCCGCGTAGTAGCTGGAATCGCTCTGCCCTCGAAACGAGCGAGCCGCTTCGTCGACGATCCTGGCGGTCGCGGGATCACCGGCTCGATGGAATCGCTGCGAGATGCCCTCCGGGCTGTCCACCACCCAGTCGGCGTCGACGTGGTCGCGGCCACCGGTGTATCGGTCGCCGTCGAGCCAGGCGAACACATGGTCGTCGTCCGCGGCGAACGGGCGCACCCGTTGCATCCGAAAGCCAGCCGTCGTCAACGGAATGCGCAGCGCCGCGTCCAGCAGCCACGACTCTCCCTGCTCCACCGCGCCGTGCGGCAGGCTCAATGACCCCGAGCCGCCGGGCAACGCGATGCAGCACCCGTCAGGGAGGAACGGCACGAAGGTCAGTCGACGGACCGAGTCGTCGGGCGGGTCGCCATCGAGCAGGCGGAAGCTCATCTGCGCAATTCTCCCAGGAGCACGACGCGACTGCTTGCGTCAGTGGTGTAAGCAGGTAATCTTGATTACATGACGACTTCGGAACAGACAGCATCGGACATCCAGGCCTGGTTCGCCGGCCGGCTCCCCCAGGAATGGACCGCAGACACACCCCAGATCACGGTGGACCGTGAAGAGATCACCGTGCGCGTCACGGTCGCTGGGGCTCCGCTCGGCGAAGACGCCGACGAGGCGGCGGTCTCCGAGGCAGCGGCCGGCCGCATCTCCGCCTGGCGCGAGGAAACGCGGGAGACCCGGATGCAGATCGCCCGCGAGGCGCAGCACCGCTTCGAGCGGAAGGTCTCGTGGGGGGCGAAGGTGGGCGACCACACCGCGCTGTTCGCGCACATCGCCGTACCGACGATGACGCGACTTCGGCAGCCGCAGCGCCAGGTGCTCGACACCCTGGTGGAGGCGGGCGTGGCGCGATCGCGCTCCCATGCCCTGGCCTGGTGCGTGAAGCTGGTCGGCCAGCACAGCGACGAGTGGCTCCGCGACCTGCAGGGCGCGATGGAACAGGTCCGCACCGTACGCGAGAAGGGCCCCGCCGCCTGAGCCTCCCTCGCGGGGTCCACAGCTGCACCTTCGTCGACTTTGACCGTAGCCAGGCGAGCCGGTAATCTAGGCGTTCGTGCCTGGATGTGTTCTAGGCCCTCTCGTGTGCCTGATCGGCTCGTCACGCTGACAGCGAAACGAACGGCAGCCACGAGGTCTGCGTACCGGACCCAACACGCACCCCGGACTCCTGTCCGGAGTCGTGGCCTGGGGACCGGGCGACACGCCCGGCCGCGGGGGTCGCCAGCGCAGGCGTTCGACAGCACAGCACCCCAGCGAAGCGAAATCGACAGGAAAGAGAACGACGCGGTGCCCACCATCAACCAGCTGGTCCGCAAGGGCCGCCAGGACAAGGTGTCGAAGCAGAAGACGCCCGCCCTGAAGGGATCTCCTCAGCGGCGCGGCGTGTGCACGCGTGTCTACACCACCACCCCCAAGAAGCCGAACTCCGCTCTGCGCAAGGTCGCGCGGGTGCGCTTGACCAGTGGCATCGAGGTGACGGCGTACATCCCCGGCGTGGGTCACAACCTGCAAGAGCACTCAATAGTGCTGGTGCGTGGCGGCCGGGTCAAGGACCTTCCGGGTGTCCGCTACAAGATCATTCGCGGCTCACTCGACACCCAAGGTGTCAAGAACCGCAAGCAGGCGCGCAGCCGGTACGGCGCGAAGAAGGAGAAGAGCTGATGCCACGCAAGGGCCCCGCACCGAAGCGTCCGGTCGAGATCGACCCCGTCTACGGCAGCCAGCTGGTGACCCAGCTCATCAACAAGGTGCTCGTGGACGGGAAGAAGCAGGTGGCCGAGCGCATCGTGCATACGGCGATGGAAGGCTGCCGCGAGAAGACCAGCACTGACCCGGTCGTCACGCTCAAGCGTGCGCTCGACAACGTCAAGCCCACGCTGGAGGTCCGGAGCCGCCGGGTCGGAGGTGCGACCTACCAGGTGCCGGTCGAGGTGCGACCGAGCCGCTCCACCACCCTCGCCTTGCGCTGGCTCGTCCAGTACTCCCAGGCTCGCCGCGAGAAGGCGATGTCCGAGCGCCTCATGAACGAGCTGCTCGACGCGTCCAACGGCCTCGGGGCGGCCGTGAAGCGCCGCGAGGACACCCACAAGATGGCCGAGTCCAACAAGGCCTTCGCCCACTACCGCTGGTGACGACGATGTACGGCGCGGTGGCCCGAGCGGCCCGCCGCACGTCGTACCTCTGTGCGCAGCACACCCACCCACCAAGAGACCGTTAGGGGAAAGCGCCGACCGTGGCAACCGACATCACCACCGCCCTCGGAAGGGTCCGCAACATCGGCATCATGGCCCACATCGATGCCGGCAAGACCACGACCACCGAGCGGATCTTGTTCTACACCGGCATCAACTACAAGATCGGTGAGGTTCACGAGGGTGCCGCAACGATGGACTGGATGGAGCAGGAGCAGGAGCGCGGCATCACCATCACGTCCGCCGCGACGACCTGCGCGTGGAAAGACCACACGATCAACATCATCGACACTCCGGGGCACGTCGACTTCACCATCGAGGTCGAGCGTTCCCTGCGTGTCCTCGACGGGGCCGTCGCCGTCTTCGACGGGGTCGCCGGCGTCGAGCCGCAGTCGGAGGCGGTGTGGCGACAGGCTGACCGCTACCGGGTGCCACGGATGTGCTTCGTCAACAAGCTCGACCGCACCGGCGCGGAGTTCCACCGTTGCGTTGAGATGATCGCGTCGCGGTTGGGGGCGACTCCGCTGGTCCTGCAGATCCCGATCGGCACCGAGGCCGACTTCATCGGCGTCGTCGACCTGGTCGGCATGCGTGCGCTCACCTGGCGGGGGGAGACACAGAAGGGGGAGGACTACGAGATCGAGGAGATCCCCGCGTCACACGTCGACGCCGCCCGGGAATGGCGGGACCGGCTGTTCGAGACCGTCGCCGAGGCCGACGACGAGATGATGGAGATGTACCTCGAGGGCCAGGAGCCCACCGTCCAACAGCTCAAGGTCGCTGTCCGGCGCGCGACGCTCGACGGCAAGGTGACCCCCGTGCTGACCGGCAGCGCCTTCAAGAACAAGGGCGTCCAACCGCTGCTCGACGCCGTCGTCGACTACCTGCCGTCGCCGGTCGACGTCGAGGGCATCGAAGGTCATGCGGTCGGCGACGAGGATGAGCCGCTGAGCCGGGCGCCGAACGAGGAAGCGCCGTTCTCCGCGTTGGCGTTCAAGATCATGGCCGACCAGCACCTCGGCAAGCTGACCTACCTGCGGGTCTACTCCGGGAGGCTCGAGACCGGCACTCAGGTCCTCAACCCGACCAAGGGCAAGAAGGAGCGCATCGGCAAGATCTACCGGATGCACGCCAACAAGCGTGAGGAGATCGCGTCGGTCGGGGCCGGCCACATCGTCGCTGTGATGGGGCTGAAGGACACTACGACCGGTGAGACGCTGTGCGACCAGGCCAGCCCGGTCGTGCTCGAGTCGATGAGCTTCCCAGCACCGGTGATCTCGGTGGCGATCGAGCCCAAGTCGAAGGGCGACCAGGAGAAGCTCGGCATCGCGATCCAACGGCTCGCCGAGGAGGACCCCACGTTCACCGTCCGCACCGACGACGAGACAGGTCAGACGGTGATCGCCGGGATGGGCGAGCTTCACCTTGACGTCCTGGTCGACCGGATGCGGCGCGAGTTTCGCGTCGCGGCGAACGTCGGCAAGCCCCAGGTGGCCTACCGCGAGACGATCCGCCGACCGGTGAAGAAGATCGACTACGTGCACAAGAAGCAGACCGGCGGTTCGGGCCAGTTCGCGAAGGTCATCATCGACATGGAGCCCACGGGCGGCGACGGCGACGGCGGCTACGAGTTCGTCAATGCGGTGACGGGTGGTCGCATCCCGCGTGAGTACATCCCCCCTGTCGACGAGGGAATCCAGGAGGCCATGGAGTTCGGAATCCTCGCCGGCTACCCGATGGTCGACATCAAGGTGACGTTGCAAGACGGCGGTTACCATGACGTGGACTCCTCCGAGATGGCTTTCAAGATGGCCGGTCGGATGGTGTTCAAGGAGGCCGCGCGCAAGGCCGATCCGGTGTTGCTCGAGCCGGTCATGGCGGTCGAGGTGACCACGCCCGAGGACTATATGGGCGACGTCATCGGCGACCTCAACTCCCGGCGTGGCCACATCCAGGCCATGGAAGAAGGTCTGGGCGGAGTCAAGCTCGTCAAGGCCGTGGTTCCGCTCTCCGAGATGTTTGGATACGTTGGTGACCTGCGGTCCAAGACTCAGGGGCGCGCGTCGTACTCCATGCAGTTCGACTCGTACGCCGAGGTCCCCAGGACCCTGGCCGACGAGATCATTCAGAAGGTCCGCGGCGAGTGACCCAGTGGGTTGCTGACCCGCGTACACCTGACGAGTCAATTTCTAACTAGGAGGAAGTCCAAGTGGCGAAGGCCAAGTTCGAGCGGAACAAGCCGCACGTCAACATCGGCACCATCGGCCATATCGACCACGGGAAGACCACCCTGACCGCGGCGATCTCGAAGGTGTTGCACGACCAGTACCCCGACCTGAACCCCCAGTTCGCCTTCGACGACATCGACAAGGCACCGGAGGAGAAGCAGCGCGGTATCACGATCTCGATCGCCCACATCGAGTACCAGACCGAGGCGCGACACTACGCCCACGTCGACTGTCCCGGCCACGCCGACTACATCAAGAACATGATCACGGGCGCGGCCCAGATGGACGGCGCCATCCTCGTGGTCGCCGCCACCGACGGCCCGATGCCCCAGACGCGTGAGCATGTGCTGCTCGCCCGCCAGGTGGGTGTGCCCGCGATCGTGGTCGCCCTCAACAAGTGCGACATGGTCGAGGACGAGGAGCTCATCGAGCTCGTCGAGCTGGAGGTGCGCGAGCTGCTGTCGGCGTACGACTTCGCCGGTGACGACGTCCCCGTCGTACGCGTGGCCGCCTACCCGGCGCTCAACGGCGACGAGAAGTGGTCAGCATCCATTGTTGAGCTGATGAGCGCCGTCGACGAGTTCATCCCGCAGCCGGAGCGCGACACCGAGAAGCCGTTCCTGATGCCGGTCGAGGACGTCTTCACGATCACCGGTCGTGGGACCGTCATCACCGGCCGGATCGAGCGCGGCATCGTCAAGCTCAACGAGACCGTCGACATCGTCGGTATCCGTGAGGCGAAGCAGTCGACGACCGTCACCGGCATCGAGATGTTCCGCAAGCTCCTCGACACGGGCGAGGCCGGTGAGAACGTCGGCCTGCTGCTCCGCGGAACGAAGCGCGAGGACGTCGAGCGCGGCATGGTCGTGATCAAGCCGGGCTCCACGACGCCGCACACGAACTTCGACGCGAACGTCTACATCTTGTCCAAGGAGGAGGGTGGTCGGCACACGCCGTTCTTCAACAACTACCGTCCGCAGTTCTACTTCCGTACGACGGACGTGACCGGCGTGGTCACGCTGCCTGGCGGCACCGAGATGGTGATGCCCGGCGACAACACCGAGATGTCCGTCGAGCTCATCCAGCCGATCGCCATGGAGGACGGCCTGCGCTTCGCCATCCGCGAGGGTGGCCGAACCGTGGGCGCTGGCCGGGTCACCAACATCAGCAAGTGACCTGACTCCACCTGCTTCAAGCGGGGCGGGTCCCGAACCTTGAGGTTCGGGACCCGCTGGCGTGGTGTTGAATCAGGAGATGGCTGACCGATCCGGCGAGGCATCCACAACGTCGTACGAACGTGACGAGACGATGTCGGCGCGGCTCGACCGCAACTACAACGAGCTGCTGCAAGAACTGCGGGTGATGCAGGCCGGCATCCAGATTCTCTTCGGCTTCCTGCTCAGTCTCGCGTTCCAGTCACGCTTCACCGCGGTCAGCGACTTCCAGCGCGACGTCTACGTGGTCACGCTCGTCTCCGCCACGCTTGCGACCGGCTTTCTGGTGGCGCCGGTCCCCTTTCACCGGCTGGTGTTCGGGCGTCGGATGAAGGACGACCTGATCCGGGCGGCCACCCGCTACGTCGCCGCGGGCTTGGTCTTCCTCTTCACCTCCATCAGCGGGGCCACCTTGCTGGTCCTCGACTTTCTGCTGAGCCGAGGGGTGGCGGTCGCGACGACCAGCGTGATCGGCGTGGTCTTCGTAGTCCTCTGGGTGGCGATCCCGATGCGGGCGCGCGCCCAGTCGGATGTGGGGGTTCGCTCGGGCGGAGGGCGGAGGCGGGCATGAGGGGCTACTCCCCGCGGGCCGAGCAGCTGCTCGACCTGTGGCGGCGCGAGCAGCAAGAGCCGTGGGCGCGCTCGTCTACTACGTCTCGGCAGTGCCGTGCAGTGCAGCCGGTGACTTCGGTGTCGATGAGTATGCGCCCTTGCTGCTGCGGCTGCACGAGTCCGGACCGGCTCGGGGTGGGCCGATCAGCTTCACGATCCGCCGCTTCTACCTGCAGGCGCGCAAGCCCATCGACGTACATCATCGGGAGGAGTAGCAATGGACGGTTACTCGCTGATCAGCGGGCTGGCCTTGTTGCTGACCGGCTGGGTGGTGGGCGCCGAGTCGGCGTCGTGGCGGCTGGTCCAGCCGGTCATCGCCGGCCAGGACGAGCCGTCGCAGGTCAGGTTCGAGCAGGGGCTGCTGCGCACGTACGGGCGGGTGATGCCCGTCGTCATGCCGCTCACCGGGATTTCGCTGCTCGTCGCCGGGCTGCTGGCCCCCGCCGACTCGACCGCCGCGCGCGTCCTGTGGTTGTCGGCTGCGGGGTGTTCGCTCATGGTCGTCGTCACCACGCTGGCGGTGAACGTGCCCATCAACACGCGCACCGCGCAGTACGACGCCGCGACGCCTCCACCTGGCTGGCGAGCGGAGCGCGAGCGCTGGTCGGTCTTCCAAGGTGTCCGGGTGGGCCTGTTGGGCGCCGCCTTCGTCTTGGCGGTCGTCGCGGTCGTCAGGTGACCGGTTTGGCGCCGGGGCTGCTTGTCAGCGCGGCGGCTTGACGGCCAGGACCGGGCACTCCGCGTCGAGCAGGATCCGCTGGGCCGTGCTGCCCATCAACAGCTTGCCGACGGGCGTGCGCCTGCGCAGGCCGATGACGATCAGGTGGGCGTCGATGTCGGTCGCCATGGCGATGAGCTCCTGGGCCGGCTCGCGGGAGCTGACGCTGCGCAGCAGCTGATAGCTGACTCCCGACTCGTGCAGCCGCGCGCGCAGCCTGGCGGCGGTAGCGTCGTCGGCGAAGTTGTCGTCGGCGCCGCCGTCTCCGCGGGCAGAGTTCAACACGATCAGCGAGACTTCCCGCAGCTTCGCCTCGGCGATGGCGACCTCCAGGGCAGCCTCGCCGACAGGAGTAGGAACGTAGCCGGTCAGGACGGACATGGTGGCTGTTCCCTTTCGTCGTGAGCGCCGGGCAGCGCAGTCCATATGTAAGCACAACGCCACGTGGCCCACGCCTGCCGCCCGCTTGGCTATGGTGTTGCGGTGCCGACGCCCGACTTCATCGTGGAGCTGCGCGAGAACATCGGCCATGCCCCGTTGTGGCTCTCTGGGGTCTGCGGCGTCGTCTTCGACGATGCCGGCCGGGTTCTGCTGACCCAGCGTGTCGAGCACCGAAGGTGGGCTCTTGTCAGCGGCATCTTGGAGCCCGGGGAGCAGCCGGCCCAGGGGTTGGTGCGGGAGATCCGTGAGGAGACTGGGGTGGAGGCGAAGGTCGAACGATTGGCGGCGCTGGTCGCCGACCCGCCGATGGTATTGCCGAACGGTGACCAGTGCCAGTTCCTCACCCTCACCTTTCGCTGTCGATACGTCTCCGGGCGCGCACGGGTCGCCGACGAGGAGAACGTCGCCGTCAGTTGGTTCGCGCGAGACGAACTTCCGCAGCTCAAGGGGAGCGCGGTCCGTCGGATCGAGCACGCGTCCGTCGTGGAGGGTCCGCCATACTTTTTGACCTAACTCCCTGGCGCCGCAGGCACACACCTCGGCCCCCGCAAACCGAGGTTGCCTGCCGCCGCACTAAGACACCCGGCTTGTAAGCATCGCAACTCGTGGAGGTTGGCGGTCGACGGAGGTGGCGCGATTTGGCATGCCGCCGGGCGTCTGGCAGACTAACGGGGTTGCCCAGCGGGGTCGCCGGGGCAGATCGTGCACCACTCATGGAGCTGGTCGGTCTCGCCGAACCGGAGGCGCCACGAGGTGCCCGGGCCCCCAAAAGGGGGAGTCGGGCTGACAGAACTCCCCCGACCAACGACCATTCGATCGACGTGCTGTGTGCACACGGTTCGACACGCCCGACCTCGGGGGTCGGACAATCCGGGCATTGGACCCCGACCGGGGGTCCGCAGTTGTCATCAGCGGTTCGAGTAGAAGGATGGAAGCGAGCATGGCGGGACAAAAGATCCGCATCCGGCTCAAGGCCTACGACCATGAGGTCATCGACAGCTCGGCGCGCAAGATCGTCGACACGGTGACGCGTACTGGTGCCAAGGTCGCGGGCCCGGTGCCGCTTCCCACGGAGAAGAACGTGTTCTGCGTGATCCGCTCGCCGCACAAGTACAAGGACAGCCGCGAGCACTTCGAGATGCGCACGCACAAGCGGCTCATCGACATCATTGACCCTACGCCGAAGACTGTCGACTCACTGATGCGGCTCGAACTGCCGGCCGGCGTCGACATCGAGATCAAGCTCTGAGGAACAGACACCCATGAGCACTACACCGACGAGCACCACTGCGCCAACCGGCACTGGGCGAAACGTCCGTGGCCTGTTGGGCACCAAGCTCGGCATGACCCAGCTGTGGGACGAGAACAACAGGGTCGTGCCCGTCACGGTAATCTCGGCCGCGTCCAACGTCGTGACCCAGGTCCGGGCCGTCGACACCGACGGCTACACCGCCGTGCAGCTCGGCTTCGGCGAGATCAAGGCGGCGAAGGTCACCAAGCCGCTGGCCGGGCACTTCGAGAAGGCTGGGGTGACGCCGCGTCGCCACGTCATCGAGATCCGTACGGCGGACGCCGCCGGCTACACCCTCGGCCAGCAGCTGAACGCTGACCTGTTCACGGCTGGGGAGCTGGTCGACGTCACCGGCACCAGCAAGGGCAAAGGCTTCGCCGGCGTGATGAAGCGACACGGCTTCGCCGGTGTCAGCGCGTCGCACGGCTCGCACAAGAACCACCGTAAGCCGGGCTCGATCGGCGGCTGCGCCACCCCGGGCCGCGTCTTCAAGGGGATGCGGATGCCAGGTCGGATGGGCAACGACGTGGTCACCACCCAGAACCTGACAGTGCACTCTGTCGACGCCGAGAAGGGTTTGGTCCTCATCAAGGGCGCCGTCCCCGGTCCGCGCGGCACCGTCGTCGTACTGCGCAGCGCTGCCAAGGCGAGGGGAGTCGAGTCGTGAACACACTTGACGTCCTCGACGCCGCCGGCAAGAAGGCCGGCACCGTCGACCTGCCCGCCGAGATCTTCGACACCCAGGTCAACATCCCGTTGATCCATCAAGTGGTGGTCGCGCAGCTCGCTGCGGCTCGACAAGGCAGCCATGACACGAAGACGCGGGCTGAGGTCGCCGGCGGCGGCGCGAAGCCGTACCGACAGAAGGGCACCGGCCGAGCTCGCCAGGGCTCGATCCGGGCGCCGCAGTTCGTGGGTGGCGGCGTCGTCCACGGCCCGACGCCACGCAGTTACGCGCAGCGCACGCCGAAGAAGATGAAGGCTGCCGCGCTCCGGGGTGCGTTGTCCGACCGGGCTCGTGACGGTCGAGTTCACGTCGTGGAGAGTTTCGTCTCCGGCGACACGCCCTCTACGAGATCGGCGCTCGGGTTCCTCGCCAAGCTCACCGAGCGGCCAAGGGCGCTCATCGTGCTCGAGCGCGGCGACCATGCGACCCGGCGAAGCCTGCGCAACGTCGACGCCGTCCACTTGCTCGCCGTCGACCAGCTCAACACCTACGACGTGCTGCGGAGCGACGACGTCATCTTCACCAAGGCCGCCTACGACGCATTCGTCGCCGGGCCGACGACCGGCAAGTCCGGCAAGGCCGTCGCGACATCGAGGGAGGCCGAGGACGAGGCCGCGACTGCCCCGGAGACGGCAGAGCCCGCCACCGGGACAGCCGAGCACGGGGAGGACGGCAAGTGAGCAACCTCTACAAGGACCACCGCGACGTGCTCCTCGCCCCAGTCGTGAGCGAGAAGTCCTACGGCCTGCTCGACCAGAACAAGTACACGTTCTTGGTGCGCCCCGACTCCAACAAGACCGAGATCAAGATCGCGGTCGAGAAGGTGTTCAACGTCAAGGTCACCAGCGTCAACACGATCAACCGCCCGGGCAAGCGTCGCCGAACCCGCCTCGGCTGGGGCAGCCGGCCCGAAACCAAGCGCGCCATCGTCAGCGTGGCCGAGGGTCAGCGCATCGACATCTTCGGAGGTCCGGTCTCCTGACCGGGCGCGACAACGAGGACTGAGAACTCATGGGTATCCGCAAGTACAAGCCGACCACACCGGCTCGCCGTGGCTCGAGCGTCGCCGACTTCGCCGAGGTCACGCGCTCGACCCCGGAGAAGTCGTTGGTCAGGCCGCTGCCCAAGAAGGGCGGCCGTAACAACCAGGGCAAGATCACGACCCGGCACCAAGGTGGCGGCCACAAGCGCGCCTACCGGATCGTCGACTTCCGTCGCTTCGACAAGGACGGGGTGCCCGCATCTGTCGCCCACATCGAGTACGACCCCAACCGCACCGCGCGCATCGCGCTGCTGCACTACGCCGACGGCGAGAAGCGCTACATCATCGCGCCGAACGGGCTTCGGCAGGGGATGCGCGTGGAGAACGGTGCCAGCGCCGACATCAAGCCGGGCAACAACCTGCCGCTGCGCAACATCCCGGTCGGTACGACGGTCCACGCGATCGAGCTCCGACCCGGCGGCGGCGCCAAGATCGGCCGCTCGGCCGGTGTCTCGGTGCAGCTTGTCGCACGGGAGGGCAACCGAGCTCAGCTCCGGATGCCGTCCGGTGAGATGCGCTACGTCGATGTGCGTTGCCGCGCCACAGTGGGCGCGGTCGGTAACGCCGAGCAGTCAAACATCAGCTGGGGCAAGGCCGGTCGGATGCGCTGGAAGGGTAGGCGCCCTACCGTGCGCGGTGTCGCCATGAACCCGGTCGACCACCCGCACGGTGGTGGCGAGGGCAAGACATCCGGTGGCCGCCACCCGGTCTCGCCGTGGGGTCAGCCAGAGGGCCGGACGCGCAAGCGCAAGCCCAGTGACCAGTTGATCGTCCGTCGCCGTCGCAGCAAAACCGGCAAGCGCTGAGAAGGGGCTGAGCACACATGCCACGCAGCCTGAAGAAAGGCCCGTTCGTCGACGACCACCTGCAGAAGAAGGTGGACGTCCAAAACGACAAGGGCACCAAGAACGTCATCAAGACGTGGTCACGTCGTTCGATGATCGTGCCGACCATGATCGGCCACACGATCGCCGTGCACGACGGACGCAAGCACGTCCCGGTCTTCGTGACCGACTCCATGGTGGGCCACAAGCTGGGCGAGTTCGCCCCGACCCGAACCTTCCGGGGACATGAGAAGGACGACCGCAAGAGCCGTCGCCGCTAGGACGCGGGACCGATCTTGAAGACCACTGCCGAGAGAAGTATTGACAATGGCCGTTACTGAGCGCAGGCGGATGTCCGCCCGTCGCGAGACCCTGCTGGGTGACCAGCCGGGTGCCTTCGCCGTCGCGCGCTTCGTCCGCGTCACGCCGATGAAGGCACGTCGGGTCGTCGACATGGTGCGTGGGGCACCGGTGGACGACGCCCTCGCCACCCTCCGATTCGCCCCGCAGGCCGCCGCCGAAACCGTCTACAAGGTCCTCGAGAGCGCTGTGGCCAACGCGACCACCGGCGAAGGTCTCGAGCGAGGCGGGCTGGTCATCAGCAAGGCGATGGTCGACGAAGGGCCGACGATGAAGCGGTTCAGGCCGCGCGCGCAGGGCAGGGCTACCCGCATCCTCAAGCGCACCAGCCACATCACGCTGGTCGTGCAGGCGGCCGACGACGTCGCCAGTCCCACCATCTCGAAGAGAACCGGAGGAGCTCGCTAATGGGCCAGAAGGTCAACCCACACGGCTTCCGCCTCGGCGTCTCAACCGACCACAAGAGCCGCTGGTACGCCGACAAGATGTACAAGTCCTACGTCGGTGAGGACGTCGCGATCCGCAAGCTTCTCACCAAGGGGATGGACCGCGCCGGCATCAGCCGAGTCGAGATCGAGCGCACCCGCGACCGGGTCTCGGTGACGATCTACACGGCCCGGCCGGGCATCGTGATCGGCCGCCGTGGAGCAGAGGCGGACCGCATCCGGGAGGATCTCGAGAAGCTCAGCGGCAAGCAGGTCAAGCTCAACATCCGCGAGGTGCTCAACCCCGAGATCGACGCCCAGCTTGTCGCCCAGGGCGTGGCCGAGCAGCTGTCGAGCCGAGTGGCCTACCGCCGGGCGATGCGCAAGGCGATCCAGACCTCGATGCGGTCCGGTGCCAAGGGCATCCGGGTCCAGTGCTCGGGTCGGCTCGGCGGAGCGGAGATGTCGCGCTCAGACTTCTACCGCGAAGGCCGGGTTCCGCTGCACACGCTGCGCGCCGACATCGACTACGGCTTCTACGAAGCACGTACGACGTTCGGCCGGATCGGCGTGAAGGTGTGGATCTACAAGGGCGAGGTCGCCGGCACCCGCGCCGAGCGTGAGGCGCAGGCTGCCGTGCTGGCCCAGGCGGGCAACCGGAACCGGCCGACCCGTCGGCGCAACGATCGCGGTGACCGGCCCGAGCGGCCCGAGCGCACCGATCGCCGTGCCCCTGAGCCTTCGAGCACTGAGTCTTCGGGCGCGGAGTCTTCGGCCGGTGAGTCGACATCGACACCCGCACCGGCCACAACGGCAACAGCCACAGGGTCTGCCGAGCAGCCGGCCGAGACGACCGGACAGGAGGCCTGAGCACCATGCTTATCCCCCGCAGGGTCAAGCACCGTAAGCAGCACCACCCCAAGCGCACCGGCGCCGCCAAGGGCGGCACCAGGTTGGCGTTCGGCGACTTCGGCATCCAGGCGGTCGAGGGTCACTACGTCAGCAACCGACAGATCGAGTCCGCTCGTATTGCGATGACCCGGCACATCAAGCGTGGCGGGAAGGTCTGGATCAACATCTACCCGGACCGCCCGCTCACCAAGAAGCCGGCCGAGACGCGGATGGGTTCTGGCAAGGGGTCGCCGGAGTGGTGGATCGCCAACGTCAGGCCGGGGCGCGTCATGTTCGAGCTGTCCGGCGTTTCGGAGGCCGTTGCCCGTGAGGCGATGCGGCGCGCGATGCACAAGTTGCCGATGCGGTGCAAGTTCGTAAGCCGTGAGTCAGGTGAGTTCTGATGAGTGCACTGACCGCAAACGAGCTGCGTCCGCTCGACAGCGACTCCTTGGAGGAGAAGTTGCGCGAGTCCAAGGAAGAGCTGTTCAACCTTCGCTTCCAGGCCGCCACCGGCCAGCTGGAGTCGCACGGGCGGCTCCGGACGGTTCGCCGTGACATCGCCCGGATCTATACGGTCATGCGGGAGCGCGAGCTCGGCATCACCGAGCAGGCGCGGCCCGAGGACGAGGGTGCAGCATGACCGAGGCCAGTACGAGTGAAGAGGGAAACGTGACTGAAGCATCGCAGGCCGGCGACACAAAGGCGCGCGGCTACCGCAAGATCCGGGAGGGCCTTGTCGTCAGCGACAAGATGGACAAGACCGTCGTGGTGTCGGTCGAAGACCGGGTCAAGCATGCTCTGTACGGCAAGGTCTTGCGACGTACGAGCAAGCTCAAGGCGCACGACGAGCAGAACCAGTGCGGCACCGGCGACCGGGTCAAGATCATGGAGACCCGCCCGCTGTCGGCCACCAAGCGCTGGCGCGTGCTCGAGGTCCTCGAGAAGGCTAGGTAGGAGACATCCGATGATCCAGCAGGAGTCGCGGTTGAAGGTCGCCGACAACACCGGTGCCAAGCAGATCTTGTGCATCCGGGTGCTCGGCGGCTCGGGTCGGCGCTACGCCGGCGTCGGCGACGTCATCGTGGCCACTGTGAAGGATGCCATCCCCGTTGCCAACGTCAAGAAGGGCGACGTCGTCAGGGCGGTCGTCGTGCGCACTGTCAAGGAACGCCGTCGTGCCGATGGGTCCTACATTCGCTTCGACGAGAACGCCGCGGTGATCCTCCGGGGCGACAACGAGCCGCGTGGCACCCGCATCTTCGGCCCGGTGGGCCGGGAGCTGCGTGAGAAGCGGTTCATGAGGATCATCTCGCTTGCGCCGGAGGTGCTTTGACATGGCAGCCAACCTGACCATCAAGAAGGGCGACGTCGTCCGCGTCATCGCCGGCAAGGACAAGGGCGCCGAGGGCAAGGTCATCGCCGTGCTCCCCGAACACAATCGGGTGATCGTCGAGGGTGTGAACCGCGTCAAACGCCACACCAAGCTCACCCAGGCGGGCGGGCGCGGCGGCACAACCGGCGGCATCATCACGCAGGAGGCGGCGATCGACGCGTCCAACGTGGCGCTGGTGGTCGAGGTCGACGGCAAGAAGGTGACGACGCGGATCGGTGCCAAGCGGGTCGAGGTCACCAAGACACGCACCGACGGTACGACGTACACCTCGCACCGCAGCGTGCGCGTCGCCACCAAGACCGGCAAGGAGATCTGATGGCGACCACCGACGCCGCCACCACGACAGACACCCAGACAGCCGCCCCCGGCCATACGTCGAGAAGCGTCCCACGCCTCAAGACAAGCTACCGCGCTGAGATCCTGCCTGCGCTGAAGGACGAGTTCGATCACGCCAACGTCATGCAGGTTCCGGGGTTGACGAAGATCGTCGTCAACATGGGGGTCGGCGAGGCCGCTCGGGACTCCAAGCTGATCGAGGGCGCGATCCGGGACCTGACCGTGATCACCGGCCAGAAGCCCCAGGTCACCCGAGCCCGCAAGTCGATCGCGCAGTTCAAGCTGCGTGAGGGGATGCCCATCGGCGCCCATGTCACCTTGCGTGGCGACCGGATGTGGGAGTTCCTCGACCGGCTGCTGACCTTGGCGCTGCCTCGGATCCGCGACTTCCGGGGCCTGTCGCCTCGGCAGTTCGACGGCTTGGGCAACTACACCTTCGGTCTGACCGAGCAGGTCATGTTCCACGAGATCGACCCCGACAAGGTCGACCGCCAACGGGGCATGGACATCACGATCGTGACGACCGCAACCAACAACGAAGAGGGGCGCTCACTACTCAGGCGCCTCGGCTTCCCTTTCGCGGAGCGATGAGATGACAGAGTGCGGAGCGATGAAGATGACAGAGTGCGGAGCGATGAAGATGACAGAGTGCGGAGCGATGAATATGCAGAGTAGGGAGAACTGATGGCCAAGACATCACTGATCGTCAAGGCGGGGCGCAAGCCGAAGTTCAAGGTGCGCGGTTACACCCGTTGCCAGCGCTGCGGCCGACCCAAGTCGGTCTACCGCAAGTTCGGGCTCTGCCGGATCTGTCTTCGCGAGATGGCACACCGGGGCGAGCTGCCCGGAATCACCAAGAGCAGCTGGTAACCCCGCACATGAATCACACCGCACTTGATCGCACTGCACCGAATCGCCGTAGGTCGTCGAAGCCCATCCGGGGCACGACGAAACCACAGTGGGAAAGAGGCCCTCGGCCATGACGATGACGGATCCCATCGCAGACATGCTCACCCGTCTGCGCAACGCCAACCAGGCGTACCACGACACGGTGCGGATGCCGCACAGCAAGTTGAAGGCGGGAGTTGCCGAGATCCTCCAGCAGGAGGGCTACATCGGATCCTGGAAGGTCGACGAGCTCGTCGAGGGCGCCGTCGGCAAGACCCTGGTGCTCGACTTGAAGTACGGCCCGAACCGGGAGCGCTCGATAGGCGGCATTCGGCGGATCAGCAAGCCCGGACTGCGGGTGTATGCCAAGGCCACCGCACTGCCGAAGGTGCTCGGTGGCCTCGGCGTCGCGATCATCTCGACCTCGACCGGCCTGCTCACGGACCGCCAGGCGAACCAGAAAGGCGTAGGTGGGGAAGTCCTCGCCTACGTCTGGTAACCCGAGAAACTGGAAGGAGGGACACTCATGTCGCGCATTGGCAAGCTCCCCGTCACGGTTCCGTCCGGCGTCGATGTCGCCATCGAAGGCCAGAAGGTGACAGTCAAGGGGCCGAGGGGCACCTTGTCGCACACCGTCAAGGCGCCGATCGCCGTCGCGAAGAACAACGGCGGCGCGCTCGAGGTGAAGCGGCCGGACGACGAACGCGCCAGCAGGTCGCTGCACGGCCTGTCGCGGACTCTCATCGCCAACATGGTCACCGGTGTGACCGACGGCTACGAGAAGAAGCTCGAGATCGTCGGAATCGGATACCGTGTCGTCGCCAAGGGGCCGGCTGCGCTGGAGTTCTCCCTCGGATACAGCCACCAGATCACCTTCAACGCACCCGACGGCATCACGTTCGTGGTCGAGACCCCCACCAGGTTTGCGGTCCAGGGCATCGACAAGCAGGCCGTGGGCGAGGTTGCCGCGAGTATCCGCAAGCTCCGCCAGCCCGAGCCGTACAAGGGCAAGGGCATCCGGTACGCCGGCGAGCAGATCCGCCGCAAGGTCGGAAAGGCTGGTAAGTGATGGCAATCGAACTGAAGGCGGCCAAGAACACGTCCGCGAGGACCGCGGCGCGAGCGCGCCGGCAGGTGCGCGGACGCAAGAAGCTGCACGGCACCGCCGAGCGGCCGCGACTGATCGTGACCCGTTCCAGCCGCCACCTGTTCGTCCAGGTCGTCGACGACCTGGCCGGGAACACGGTCGCATCGGCGAGCACGATGGAGGCAGACTTGCGGGCACTCGACGGCGACAAGACCGCCAAGGCCCGCAAGGTGGGTGCGCTGGTCGCCGAGCGCGCCAAGACTGCCGGTGTCGAGGCGGTCGTGTTCGACCGCGCCGGCAACAAGTTCCACGGGCGGGTCGCCGCCCTGGCCAAGGGCGCCCGCGAGGGCGGTTTGGCGTTCTAGGACCGCCCGACCCAACGACGTATCTGACGCAACAGAGAGAAGGTAGTTCGAATGAGCGGACCCCAGCGCCGCAGTGGCGGTGCCGGTTCCGACCGTCGAGGCCGCGACGACCGTCGAGGCTCGGCTGCGGAGAAGACCGCCTACCTCGAGCGTGTCGTGGCGACGAACCGTGTCGCCAAGGTCGTGAAGGGTGGTCGCCGCTTCAGCTTCACCGCGCTGGTCGTGGTGGGCGACGGCGACGGCAGCGTAGGCGTCGGGTACGGCAAGGCGAAAGAGTTCCCCGCCGCGATCGCCAAAGGCGTCGAAGAGGCCAAGAAGTCCATGTTCAAGGTGCCGCGCATCCAGGGCACGATCCCGCACCCGGTCCAAGGAGAGCGGTCCGCCGGCGTGGTGCTGCTGCGCCCGGCCGCCCCGGGTACCGGGGTGATCGCGGGTGGCCCCGTCCGGGCGGTGCTGGAGTGTGCAGGGATCCACGACGTGCTGAGCAAGTCGCTCGGTTCGTCGAACGCTCTCAACATCGTCAACGCGACGGTGGCGGCGCTCCAGATGCTCAAGGAGCCGGAGACCGTGGCCGCCCAGCGAGGCCTCACGGTGGAGCAGGTGACTCCGGCCGCGCTGCTCAGGGCCCGCGCGGAGGTGGCCGAGTGATGACGCGCCTGAAGGTGCAGCAGGTGCGCTCGGCCATCGGCCGGAAGAAGAACCAGCGCGAGACGCTCCGCACCCTGGGGTTGAAGCGGGTTGGCGACGTCGTCGTCAAGGAGGACCGACCCGAGATCCGCGGGATGTTGGCCACGGTGCCGCATCTCATCGCAGTCGAGGAGGTTGACTGACATGACGCTCAAGCTTCACCACCTACGCCCCGCTCCGGGGGCAAAGACCGCCAAGACCCGGGTGGGCCGCGGCGAGGCCGGGAAAAGGGGCAAGACCGCTGGTCGGGGCACCAAGGGGAGCAAGGCCCGCAACCAGGTGCCGGCACGGCTCGAGGGTGGGCAGATGCCGCTGCACATGCGGTTGCCCAAGCTCAAGGGGTTCCAGAACCCGTTCCGGGTCGAGTTCCAGGTGGTCAACCTCGACCGGCTGAGCGACCTGTTCCCCGATGGCGGCGAGGTGACGCCGCAGACCCTGGTGGACAAGGGCGCCGTCCGCGACAACGCCCCGGTGAAGGTGCTCGGCGGCGGCGAGGCGACGGTGGCGCTGCAGGTCAGCGCCCATGCGTTCTCGGGCTCGGCGAAGGAGAAGATCACGGCGGCCGGCGGGACCATCACCGAGCTCTGACGAGATGTCCCGCCGCGGTAACGAAGTTCCAGGGCGCTACGTTGGACAGGCCGTAGGGCTGTTATTGTCCGAGGGCATGCGTCCAGTGGGCGCCGTACAGCTCGGCTACAACACGGACGAGTCTCCCAGACGGGGGATCGCTGGGAGGATCTGGTGCTAAGCGCCTTCGCGAACGCGTTCAGGACTCCGGACCTGCGACGCAAGCTGTTGTTCGTGATGTTCATCATCGTGCTGTTCCGCATCGGATCAGCCATCCCCACTCCGGGCGTCGACTACGTCAAGGTGCAAGAGGGCCTGGCGAGTGTTCAGAACGAGGGCATCTACGGTCTGATCAACCTGTTCTCCGGCGGCGCGTTGCTCCAGCTGAGCGTCTTCGCGCTCGGCATCATGCCCTATATCACCGCCAGCATCATCTTGCAGCTGCTGACCGTGGTG
This sequence comes from Nocardioidaceae bacterium, assembly GCA_013811715.1. GTDB lineage: Bacteria > Actinomycetota > Actinomycetes > Propionibacteriales > Nocardioidaceae > JACCUS01. The sequence continues at coordinate 13,383 of JACCUS010000004.1, read as the reverse complement.
ATCCCGCGGCTGGAGACGCTGAAGAAGGAAGGCCAGGCCGGCACCGCGAAGATCACCCAGTACACGCGCTACCTGACCCTGGGTCTGGCGATCTTGCAGTCCACCGGGATCGTGGCGCTCGCTCGCTCCGGGCAGATCTTCCAGGGCTCGGGGGTCGAGGGATCGCTGCTGATCAACGACAGCCTGACCACGATGCTGCTGATGATCATCACGATGACCGCTGGAACGGCGATGATCATGTGGTTCGGCGAGCTGATCACCGAGCGCGGCATCGGCAACGGGATGTCGATCCTCATCTTCACCTCGATCGTGGCGACGTTCCCGACGTCGCTGTGGTCGATCAAGACCGAGCACGGCTGGGACATCTTCTTGATCGTGGTGGCGATCGGACTGGTCATCATGGCCGCGGTGGTCTTCATCGAGCAGGCACAGCGTCGGATCCCAGTGCAGTACGCCCGCCGGATGGTGGGCCGGAAGATGTTCGGGGGCACGTCGACGTACATCCCGTTGAAGGTCAACCAAGCCGGCGTCATCCCGGTCATCTTCGGCAGCAGCCTGCTATACCTGCCGGCGCTCGTCACCCAGTTCAACCCGCAGGCCAGCTGGGCGCAGTGGGTCAACAACAACTTCACGACCGGTGACAACCCGTTGTACATGCTCAGCTACTTCCTTCTGATCGTCTTCTTCACGTACTTCTACGTCTCCATCACGTTCAATCCCGTCGAGGTCGCCGACAACATGAAGAAGTACGGCGGCTTCGTGCCGGGCATCCGAGCCGGGAAGCCGACCGAGGAGTACCTCGCCTACGTGTTGTCGCGCATCACGTTCCCCGGCGCCATGTACCTCGGCCTGGTCTCGTTGGTGCCGCTGATCGCGCTGGTGGTCGTCAACGCCAACCAGAACTTCCCCTTCGGCGGTACGTCGCTCCTCATCATGGTCGGCGTCGGGCTCGACACGGTGAAGCAGATCGAGAGCCAGCTGCAGCAGAGGCATTACGAAGGATTCCTGCGCTGATGCGCGTGGTGCTGGCGGGGGCCCCTGGGGCTGGAAAGGGGACCCAGGCGAAGTTCATCGCCAAGCACTACGGGATCCCCCAGATCTCCACCGGCGACATTTTCCGCGCCAACATCGCCGCGCAGACCGAGCTGGGCAAGGAAGCGAAGCGATTCATGGACGCCGGCGACCTGGTGCCCGACGAGGTGACGATCGGTATCGTGCGTGACCGGCTGGCCCAAGACGACGCGAGGGCCGGCTTCCTGCTCGACGGCTTCCCGCGGACGGTCCATCAGGCCGTGGCGCTCAACAAGACGCTGTCAGAGCTGGGCACGCCGCTCGATGTCGTGCTCGAGCTGCAGATCGAGGACGACGAGGTCGTGCGGCGGTTGTCCGGTCGTCGTACGTGCCGAAAGTGCGGGCACGTGTGGCACGTCGAGTTCGACCCGCCGGCGCAGGAGGGCGTCTGCGATGTCTGCGGCAGTGAGCTGTTCCAGCGAGACGACGACCTGCCGGAGACGATCCGGCGCCGGATCGAGGTCTACAACGAGCAGACCGCGCCGCTGGTCGGGTTCTACACAGCGGCCGGGCTGCTGCGGGGCATCACCGCGCAGGGCCCGGTCGACGAGATCACCGAGCGGGCGATCGAAACGCTCAAGACCGCAGCCGACGACTGAGTAGCCTGCCGTGAATTGCGGGAAACCTGCTCTCCAAGAGCCTGTCTGACGACAAGTTTCCCGCACTTGCGGAGAGAGGGGCGGGGATGTTTCGAGATCGAGGCGTCGAGATCAAGACACCGGAGCAGATCGCAGTCATGCGCCGGGCGGGCGTGGTCGTCGGCGAGACCCTGGAGATGTTGCGCGCCGCGGTGGCGCCAGGGGTGACGACGAAGCAGCTCGACACGCTGGCTGAGGAGCACATCCGCTCGCGGGGAGCGACGCCGAACTTCTTGGGGTACCACGGGTTCCCGGCGACGATCTGCACGTCCGTCAACGACGAGGTGGTGCACGGCATCCCCGGCGACCGGGTGCTGCACGAAGGAGACCTGATCTCGATCGACTGTGGCGCCATCGTCGAGGGCTGGCACGGCGACGCCGCGCTCACCGTGGCGGTCGGTCATGTGGAGCCCGAGCTGGTCGAGCTGATGCGGGTCTGCGAGGAAGGCATGTGGCGGGGTCTCGCGGCGGCATCTCTGGGCGGTCGGGTCACGGACATCTCAAACGCGATCGAGACCTATGTCTGCTCCCAAGGCGACTACGGCATTGTGGAGGACTACGTCGGGCACGGAATCGGCTCGGCAATGCACATGGCCCCGTCGGTGCCGAACTACGGCCGGCCGGGGAAGGGGCCGAAGCTCGTCGAGGGGCTTGCGCTTGCGGTCGAGCCGATGATCACGATGGGCACGATCGACACCCGAGTGCTCGAGGACGACTGGACCGTGGTGACCAAGGACGGCGCCTGGTCGGCGCATTTCGAGCACTCCTTCACACTGATGCCCGGCGGCGCGATGATCTTGACCGCGCTTGATGGCGGCGCCGCCAAGCTCGCCGAGCTCGGCGTTCCCTGCGCCGCATCCTGACGTCGCGCTGGTGGCTCAACCCGCCATCCGCCAACAGGTGGGGCGCGTCTTCGGGCATTTTCGGTCCGAGGACGTAAGGGGTAGCCAATGGATCGGGTTGGCGGTAATCTTTCGGATTGTCAACAAAACTACGACCGGAGAGCCACGGTTCGAAGCGCAGGACCGCACCGGGCTTGCTCTCGGGTCGAATCGATGTCCAGGAGGACCGATGAGCTCCCCGGCGAGCGGGGGTTCCACCACAACACAGGACGACCCAGGACTGTTGAGACGCGCCATTGCCGCCTCGGCGATCGGAAACGCGACGGAGTGGTTCGACTACGGCATCTATGCCTACGGCGTCACGTACATCGCCGCCGCGCTGTTCCCCGGCGACACCGAAGATGCACTTCTGTTTGCGTTGGCGACCTTCGCCATCTCCTTTCTGGTGAGACCTCTCGGCGGTCTCTTCTGGGGGCCGCTCGGTGACCGGATTGGGCGCAAGGCGGTCCTCGCGATGACAATCCTGTTGATGGCAGGGACCACTCTCTGCGTGGGCCTGATCCCGTCGTACGACACGATCGGCTACTGGGCCCCCGCGTTGTTGATCATCCTCCGGATGCTCCAGGGATTCTCGACCGGTGGCGAGTACGGGGGAGCCGCCACGTTCATGGCCGAGTATGCCCCGGACAAGAAGCGAGGTTTCTACGGCAGCTTCTTGGAGTTCGGGACGTTGGCTGGCTTCTCCCTAGGCGCCTTCCTCATGCTGGCCTTCTCGACTGCCCTCAGCGAGGAGGCGATGGCATCGTGGGGCTGGCGGCTGCCGTTCTTGATCGCGGCCCCGCTGGGTCTGATCGGTATGTACCTCCGTAACCGGATGGAAGACACGCCGGTCTTCCGCGAGCTGGAGGCGGCCGGTGAGAAGGAGCAGGAGACCAAGACGCAGTTCAAGGACCTGCTGGCGGGCTTCTGGAGACCGCTTCTCGTACTTGCCGGCCTCGTGGTGGCACTGAACGTCGTCAACTACACCTTGTTGAGCTACATGCCTGCCTATCTCGAGAGCGAGATCGGGCTGAGCGCCGACGCGGCACTCGTCGTGCCGCTCATCGGCATGCTCTGCATGATGGTCTTCCTGCCGATCGCCGGTGCACTGTCTGACCGGGTCGGGCGGAAGCCGATGTGGTGGTTCTCGCTCATCGGTCTGTTCGTCATGGTCGTGCCGATGTACATGCTGATGGCGACGAACCTGGCCGGTGCGATCGTCGGATTCGCCGTCCTGGGCCTGCTGTACGTCCCGCAGCTGGCGACGATCTCTGCGACGTTCCCGGCGATGTTTCCCACCCACGTGCGGTATGCCGGCATGGCGATCGCCTACAACGTGTCGACGTCGCTCTTCGGTGGTACCGCTCCCGCGGCCAACGACTGGCTGATCGGACAGACCGGCAGCAACCTGGTGCCTGCCTACTACATGATGGGCTCTTGTGTCGTTGGGGTGGCGGCTCTTGTCTTCTGCACCGAGACGGCTCGTCGGTCCATTCGCGGCAGGTTCATCCCCGGTTCTCGGGAGGCACTGGCGGCCGAAGGCGCCGCCACCCCGGCCTGACCTGTTGCCTCTATGGGGGTAAACCGGCAGCGTGTCCTAGTAGGCGACGGCAGCGACTGAGTCGGCCCAGATGGAGGATGCCTCATCGACGTGCTCCGGTTGCACGACCAGAGCCGGGATGAACCTGACGACTTGGCCCCAGGCGCCGCAGGTGAGCAGCAACAGTCCCCGTCGGGCGGCCTCCTGCTGGGCGGCGCCGGCAGTCGCTCCGTCGGGGTCGCCGGCGGCGTCGCGGAACTCGGTGCCGACCATCAGGCCGAGCCCGCGTACGTCGGTGATCTGCTCATGACGTGCCGCAACGTCGGACAATGCAGCCTTCAGCTGGTCCCCACGTTCGGCGGCGTTCTCGACCAGCTTCTCGTCCTGGATGACGTCCAGGGTGGCGAGCGCCGCTGCACACGCCACCGCGTTGGCCCCGTAGGTACCGCCCTGGGAACCTGGCCAGGCCTTCGCCATCAGGTCGGCGGGCGCGGCGATGGCGGAGAGCGGGAAGCCCGAAGCCAGCCCCTTGGCGGTGATGAGCACGTCGGGTCGCGCGTCGAAGTGCTCCCCGCCCCAGAACCTGCCCGTCCGGCCCCAGCCGGTCTGCACCTCGTCGACGACCAGCAAGATGCCGTGACGGTCGGCGCGTTCACGCAGGCCCGCGAAGAACCTCTCGTTCGCCGGCACGTAGCCGCCTTCGCCGAGCACCGGTTCGATCAGGAACGCCGCGGTGTCAAGCGGCGACGAGACCGTCTGCAGCACATAGTCGAGCTGCCGCAGGGCGAAGTCGGTCGCCTCCTCGACCGGCCAGCCGAAGTGGGTGGGATCGGGGAAGGGGGAGATGTGCACACCGCTCATGATCGGACTGAAGCCCGAGCGGAACTTGGTGCCGGACGTCGTCATGGATGCCGCCGCCACCGTCCTGCCGTGGAAGCCGCCGTGGAAGACGATGACGTTGGGCCGCCCCGTCGCCTGCCGGGACAGCCGAAGAGCGGCCTCGACGGCCTCGGATCCGGAGTTGGCCAAGAACATCCGGTCCAGGCCGACCGGCAGCACTTCGCCGAGCCGGTCCACGAGAGTCAGCAGCGGGCGGTGCATCACCGTCGTGTACTGCGCGTGAATCAAGGTTTCCACCTGACGCTGAGCCGCCTCGACCACCCGTGGATGACAGTGGCCCGTGCTCGTCACGCCGATGCCGGCGGTGAAGTCCAAGAACCGCTGCCCGGTTTCGTCGAAGAGGTGGACGCCCTCCCCCCGGGCGGCGATGACACCTGTCGCTTGGTTGAGGATCTGGGAGAGCTCGGCCACGGTTACCTCTCTGGTAGATTGTCGACAATCAGCGTATAGCAGCGGTAGGCGTTGTCAACGCGGCTGGCACAATGGGACTGTTCGCTCGCAGCAGCTGCACAAGCCTGAAGGGACTCCCAGATGAGCACTCACACGGACACGCCCGCTCAATCCCGCCTCGGCGCCGCAGAGTCCGCGGTCTGGCGGGTTCCCAAGCAGCTGTACGTCGGCGGCAGCTGGGTCGACGCCGAGGGGAAAGCCACCTTCGACGTAGTCGACCCCTCGACCGGCGACGTTCTGTGTGCGGTAGCTGACGCAGCCCCGGCCGACGGTCGATCCGCGCTCGAGGCGGCGGTCGCCGCCCAGCCGTCGTTCGGCGGCCTCCCTCCCCAGCAGCGGGCCGACATGCTGATGCGAGCCTTCGACCTGATCCACGAGCGGATCGACGACCTAGCGTTGCTGATGACCCTGGAGATGGGCAAGCCGGTTCCTGAGGCGAAGGGCGAGATCGCGTATGCCGCGGAGTTCTTCCGCCACTTCGCCGGTGAGGCCGTCCGGATCGACGGCGGCTACCAGGTGGCCCCGGCCGGGGGAGCCCGATTCCTGGTGGCCAAGCAGCCGGTCGGGCCCTGCCTGCTCATCACGCCCTGGAACTTCCCGATGGCGATGGGCACCCGCAAGCTGGGCCCGGCGATCGCCGCCGGCTGCTCCAGTGTCATCAAGCCCGCTCACCAGACACCTCTGTCGATGCTCGCGCTGGTCGACATCCTTCGAGAGGCGGGCGTCCCCGACGGAGCGGTCAACGTCGTCACGACGACCGATTCAAACGGCGTGATGGAGCCACTCATCAGGTCGGGGCTGGCGCGCAAGCTATCCTTCACCGGCTCGACGAAGGTGGGCAAGATCCTGCTCGAGCAGTGCGCCGAGAAGGTGCTCCGTACCTCGATGGAGCTTGGTGGCAACGCACCGTTCATCGTCTTCGAGGACGCCGACATCGACGAGGCGGTCGATGGAGCGCTCGCGGCCAAGATGCGCAACATGGGTGAGGCATGCACCGCCGCGAACCGCCTCTACGTGCACCAGGAGATCATCGCGGACTTCGGCGCCAGGCTGGCGGAGAGGATGTCCGCGCTCAAGGTCGGTCGCGGCGTGGATGACGGAGTGCGGGTGGGCCCGCTCATCGACGACGCGGCGAAGCAGAAGGTCACCGCTTTGGTTTCCGACGCGATCGACCGGGGGGCGAAGGTGCTGACTGGTGGGGAGCCCCCCGACGGCAGGGGCTACTTCTACCCGCCGACCGTACTCACCGACGTACCACGCACTGCCAGGATGGCGGACGAAGAGATATTCGGGCCGGTTGCGCCGCTGACGCCGTTCAAGGACGAGGCGGAGGCCATCGAAGCAGCCAACGACACCGAGTTCGGTTTGGTCTCCTTCGTCTACACCAACGACCTGCGTCGCGCGCTGAGAGTGGCCGAGGCGATCGAGAGTGGCATGGTCGGGCTCAACCAGGGAGTCGTGTCGAACCCCGCCGCACCGTTCGGCGGGGTCAAGCAGTCCGGGCTCGGCCGTGAGGGCGGCTCGGTGGGGATCGAGGAGTTCCTCGAGACCAAGTACGTCCTCATCGCGCTGACCTGAGCATCTCGCCGGGTCGAGCGTGATCGCGCCGCACGTAACGGTCAGGCGAAGCCGCGCAGCGGCGAAGCGCCGTTCGCCAGCCGCACCAGCGCGTCTTCCATGTGGGCCACCAGCCGCTCGTCGGTCAACACGGGGTCGGAGGCCGTGAACGCCGCGGCGATGCCATGGTGCTCGGTCACTCTGACATCGGAGTACCGGTAGGTCTCCTCGAGTGCGTGGATGCACATCCGCGTCTCAGTCAGCAGGGTCTTGTGGATCCGTGTCAGGCGCGGGCTCTTGGCGAGTGAGACGAGCAGCTGGTGGAACTCGATGTCGGACTCGCTGACCGCGGCGATGTCCCTGCGGGCGGCAGACTGCGCCATCTGGTCGGTCAGGGCGAGGAGTGCATCGCCGGCCGCGACCGGGTCATGGACGAAGATCTGGGCGCCCGCAGCGCGTTCGACCGCGCTGCGGGCTACGTACATGTCTCGCACGTTCTCCGGTGTCATCTCGATGACAAAGAGCCCCCGGTTGCGGATCGACATGAGCAGCCCCTCCTGGGTCAGCCGCTGCATACCCTCCCGCAGCGGCCCGCGACTCACCCCGAGCTCACGGGCGAGCTCTGCCTCTCCGAGCTGCTGGCCGGCCCTCAGCTCACCGGACCCGATTGCGTTGCGGAGCTTGTCGGCGATGATGCTGGGAGTCGACTCCCGCACCAACGGTTCGATGTAGCGGCCTGTTGACGTCACGGTCGTTCTCCACTCAGCCGTCTGGTGCCATTGGGCGCGTCACGGTCAGCCGCGAACAGTGTCCCCAACCGATCGAGCGGGGCGACCGGACCGAGCAGGTGCAGCCCCTCCCAGACGGTCACCTGGTTCGCGGTGAGCACGGGCAGCCCGGCGGCGCTCTCGAGTTCGCCGAGCCAGCCAAGCGAGTGCAACGCGGTGTCGGGCACCAGCAACGCATCGGCCCCCGAAGTGTCGATGCCGCGCACCATGGCGACAACGTCGTTCTTCTCCAGGCGGGCGACCTCGGCGGCCGAGTCGATCCCGTGGCTGCTCATGCTGACCACCTCAAGTCCGCCCTTCGTCAAGAACTCGACGAAGTGCCTGGCCACGTCCTCAGGGTACGACGCCGCGACCGCGAGCTTGGTCAGCCCCAGCGCGTGGCATGCGTTGGCGAAGGCGATCGAGGTGGACGAGACTGGGACACCCAGCACCTGCGCGACCTCGTTGACCTGCTGACTTGCTCCGTCCCAGCCGAAGACGAAGCTCCCCGACGTGCATGCCCACATCACCGAGTCACAGTGGTGGTCGGCGAGCGCCGCGGCACCGTCAGCCAACCGGAAGTGGCTGCCTAGGTCGAGGAGGGCGTCGACCCGGTGGGCGTCTTCTCCGACCGAGGTGTGCACGAGCGGAAGCCGGACGCCGCCGTCGAGCCGAGCCTCCAGCGTGGAGAAGTCGTCCTCTGCGCCGAAGCCGGGATAGAGCAGTCCGACGGTGAAAGCCGGTGTCATGCACCCTCCAGTAGCGCCGATGGCGGATTGTTGACAATGTTACAGCCAGGTCGTTAGGTTCGGCGAACATTGACTGCTTCCGCTGCCATCTTCGACGCCGCCAGGCTTGCTGCCACTCTGCGGGCTGAGCTCGCCGGCGAGGTCGCTGCCGACCCGAGCGCCAAAGGGCTGTACGCGGTCGACGCATCGAACTACCGGGTGGTGCCAGATCTGGTGGTGGTGCCCGCGACGGTGCAAGACCTCGTGGCGGCGGTGACCCTCTGCGCCGATGCGGGCGCCCCTGTCACGCTCCGCGGTGGCGGTACGTCGATGGCGGGCAACGCCCTCGGTTCGGTCGTGGTCGACGTGTCACGACACCTCCACCGGATCCTCCAGCTCGACCCGGTCTCACAGACCGCCACGGTCGAGCCAGGTGTGGTGCTGACCGACCTGCTCGCGGCCGCGGCGAAGCACGGCCTCACCTTCGGTGCTGATCCCTCGTCGGCCAGCCGCGCGACGCTCGGAGGGATGATCGCCAACAACGCCTGCGGAGCGCACTCCGTCGCCTGGGGCACGACGGCTGACAACCTCCGGAGCCTCGACGTGCTGCTGGCCGACGGCGCCGAGCTGACGCTCGACGTGCCGACAGCAGACGCCGACCCCGCCCGGCGCCGGGACGGACTGTCCCGACTGCCCGGTCGCGAAGGCGAGCTGTGCCGACGGCTGCTCGCCATCATGGACGGGCACGAGCTACTGATCCGCCGCAGGTTCGGTCAGTTCTCGCGACAGATCTCCGGCTATGCGCTCGACCGGTTGTTGCCGGATAACGGCCACGACATGGCACGGCTGCTCTGCGGCAGTGAGGGCAGCCTGGCGACGACCCTGCGCGCCACAGTCGCGCTGACCCGGTTGCCGGCCGCGAGGGTGCTGCTGGCCTTGGGCTTCCCGGACTCGGTCGCGGCCGCCGACAGCGTCCCCCGGGTGCTGCCGCATGGACCGCTGACCATGGAGTCGATCAATGCCACGCTGGTCGACCGGCTGCCCGCGCAGATCAGACGAGACGCCACCGCGGCAGGCCTCCCGCCGGGACAGGCATGGCTGCTCGTGGAGGTCGGCGGCTCCGATGCGGAGCAGGCGGGCCGGACCGGTCGGCAGATCGCAGCCGAGCTGCGTGACTCCGGCCTGCACGTCAGTTCCTCGCTGGTCACCGACGCAGCGGCGCAAGCCGTGCTGTGGCGATGCCGGCGCGACGGCACCGGCCTTGCGACCCGGCGTGTCGATGGTGCCGAGGCTTGGGGTGGCTGGGAGGACGCGGCGGTACCGCCGCCTGCGCTCGGCAGGTACTTGCGTGGGCTGGACGAGCTGCTGGCCCGGCACGACCTGTCCGGAGCGTCGTACGGGCACTTCGGCGAGGGCTGCATGCACATGCGGATCGACTTCGACCTGCTGTCCGCTGCGGGAGTGGCGAACTACCGGTCGTTCGTCGAGCAGGCCACCGACCTCGTCACCTCGCTCGGCGGCTCGGTCTCGGGCGAGCACGGTGACGGCCGTGCTCGCTCGGAACTGCTTGAGCGGATGTACGGCGCAGACGTGGTCGACCTGTTCTGCGCCGTCAAGCAGGTGTGGGACCCCGCGAACCGGTTGAACCCGCACGTGATCGTGGACCCCGATCCTGTCGACGCATCCCTCCGGCACACCGGCGCCGCGAAGGAGCGCCAGCTGCTCACTGTCTTCGCCTACCCCGACGACGCTGGTAGCTTCGGCCGGGCCCAGCGCCGGTGTGTGGGCGTCGGCAAGTGCCGGCAGTCCTCGGGCGGGGTGATGTGTCCGAGCTACCAGGTCACCCGCGAGGAGCAGCACTCGACCCGCGGCCGTGCCCACCTGCTGTGGGAGATGCTCGAAGGCGACATCGTCACGGATGGCTGGCGGTCGACGGAGGTCCGCGACGCCCTGGACCTCTGCCTGTCGTGCAAGGGCTGTCTGTCCGACTGTCCGGTCAACGTCGACATGGCCACGTACAAGGCGGAGTTCACCCATCATCACTACAAGGGCCGGCCGTGGGCCCGGCCGAGATCGCACTGGTCGATGGGTTGGCTGCCGGTGTGGTCGAGGCTGGCCATGCTTTCCCCCGGCCTCGCCAACCTCGTGAGCGGCTCTGGCGCGCAGGGGCTGATCAAACGTCTCGGTGGAGTCGCCGACGAGCGGGTGCTGCCGACGTTTGCGGAGACGTCTTTCACAACGTGGTCCGCTCATCGAGAGAAGCCGGAGCATGCTGCTTCTCGGGGCAAGGTGGTCTTGTGGCCGGACACGTTCACCAACTACTTCTCCCCGGAGGTCGGCAGAAGTGCCCTGAGGGTGCTGGAGGATGCGGGCTTGGACGTGCTCTTTCCGGATGGACCCGTGTGCTGCGGTCTCACCTGGATCTCCACGGGCCAGCTGGGCATGGCGAAGAAGGTCCTGCGTCGATCCCTGCGCAGGCTCGCACCCCACCTGGTGGCGGGCACTCCGGTCATCGGCCTGGAGCCGAGCTGTACGGCGGTGTTCAGACACGACGCCAAAGACCTGCTTCCCGGCGACGCATTGGCCCAGCAGGCCGCAGGGTCGACGTACACGCTGGCCGAAGCGTTGCAGCGGTTCGCGCCGGACTGGCGGCCGCCGCAGGTCGGCGGTGACGCTCTGGTGCAGGTGCACTGCCATCAGCACGCGGTGATGGGCTTCGGTGCCGACTCCGCGGTCATGTCCGCCGCCGGGATCGATGTGGAGGTCCCGGACTCCGGCTGTTGTGGGCTGGCCGGCAACTTCGGATTCGAGGAGGGCCACTACGAGGTGTCGGTTGCGGCTGGGGAGCGAGTCATCCTCCCCGCCGTGCGAGATGCCGCACCTGACACGATCGTGCTGGCCGACGGGTTCAGCTGCCGCACCCAGATCGCCCACGGCACCGAGCGGCGGGCGCGTCACCTCGCCGAAGTCCTCGCCGCCGCGATGGGCAACTGAGGACTCCTTGACCGTTGTGCAGAGTCACGCCTCGCCGAGGACGCGCATGGCGGCCAAGGCGTAGGCTCGGGCCGCCACGAGCAACTCATCCAGCGCGACCGACTCGTCGGCGCGGTGCGCTTGGGTGGCCACCGAACCCGGACCGAGTACGACGACCGGCACCCCGGCGTCTCGCGCAACGAACCCGCCGTCGCAGGCTGCCGTCCAGCCGCCGAGCGGAAGCCCGGGACCACCCGCGGCGGCGATCGCGCCGTCCGCCACGGCCACGAACGGATGGTCGGCAGGGGTCTCGAAGCCGGGCATCTCCATGGTCATTCGGACCTGCGCTGTCGCCCCCTGGTCCCCTAGGCCCAAGGCGTTGATCCGGCGGTTGACCTGCTCGATCACCGCGCTGCCAGCCTCCCGCGGAAGCAGCCGCCGGTCCGCCGTCACGCTGCACTGAGCAGGCACGATTGACGTACCCGTGCCACCGTTGACCAGGCCAACGCTCCACGTGGCGGGACCGACGAGCGGGTGCGCGTCTTCGGCCAGCTCGTCGTTCCACCGTTGCAGGTCGCCGACCACGCTGGCTGCGGCGTAGATGGCGTTGACCCCTTCGGACGGCCGGCCGGAGTGGGCGGCCCGGCCCTCGAAGGCGAACTCGAAGTAGGCGTCGCCTCTCGCGGCGATGATGGTCTGCAGGTCGGTGGGCTCGGCGACGATGCAGCCGACGAAGTGGGAGCGGTCCTGGTCGGCGAGATAGTGACGGATCCCCTTGCCTGTCTCCTCCTCGTCCACCACGGCCGCCAACTCGACTGGGCCCGAGAGCCGGACCCCCGCCGCGCGCAGCGCCTCCATCGCCACCAGGATCGCGGCGAGCCCACCCAGCATGTCGGTCGAACCACGCCCGAAGAGTCGGCCGTCGCGCACCACTCCGGCGCGGGGGTCGACACTCCATCCGGCGCCGATCGGTACGACGTCGGTGTGGCCGAGCAGCAACAGGCCGGGACCGGCGCCTCCCGCGAGAGTCGCGCAGAGGTTGGGGCGATCGGGCTCGACCTCGGTCAACGTGCAGTCCAGCCCACGTGCGGCACAGGCTGCCGCGAGCGCCGCCACCCTTGCGCCCTCTCGGCCCGGTGGGTTCTCGCCGGGAGCGTTGACCAGCGACCGCGTCAGGTCCTCGATCTCCTCGAGTGAGATGAGGTCGAGGACCACTTGTTCGTCCGGAGTCAGGGCCGCCTCAGCCACGGCTGCCGGCGCTCGCTGCCGCCGTCTGGTCGATCGCCCGGCGCAGCCGCGTGACGCCCTCCTTGGTGCGTTCGGGCGCGGTTGAGGCGAAGCACAGCCGCAAGGCGTCGTGGAAACGGCCGGCGGGTGAGAACGCCGGCCCGGGGATGAACGCCACCCCCTCGGCAAGCGCCACCTCGAACAGCTGCTCGGTGTCTACCCCGTTGTGCAGCGTCACCCAGAGGAAGAAGCCGCCGTGCGGATCGGTCCAGGTCGCGATGTCGCCGAGGTGCTCGCCGAGCGCTTCTTGCATGGCGCCCTTGCGCCGGCGGTACTGCTCCCGCTGGGTCGCCAGGTGCTTCTCGAGGTGCCCGCCGGTGAGATAGCCGGTCAAGAGTCGCTGGGCGGGCATGTTGGTGCAGGTGTCCATCGTCTGCTTGGCGTTGATGAGCAGCTGGCGAAGCTCGGGCACGGTGTCGAGCCAGCCGACCCTGAGCCCGGGCGCCAAGATCTTGGAGAACGTCCGGACGGAGAAGACCAGCGGATCTCCGGCTCCGAGCTCACGGAGCGTGGGGAGGTGCTCGCCTTCGAACCGCAACATGCCGTAGGGGTCGTCGTCGATGACGACCGAGCCCCATCGCCGGGCCAGCT
>JACCUS010000230.1 GCA_013811715.1 Nocardioidaceae bacterium | reverse complement strand
CCCGAGGCCGTGGCGACGGTGGAGGCCCTCGCCGAGGCGTGCGGCGCGGTCGTCGTCCACATGCAGACCGACGAGCACGACCTGGCCGTTGCCCGCATCTCTCACCTGCCGCACCTCGTCGCGGCGCTGACCGCGGGGCAGCTGGCCCATGCCCCGGCCGAGCATCTGGCGCTCAGCGGCCAGGGTGTGCGTGACGTCACGCGGATCGCAGCCGGCGACCCGGAGCTGTGGCGTCAGATCGTGACGGCGAACGCCGCCGCGCTGACCCAGCTGCTGTCGCAGGTACGCGACAGCGTCGACGAGATGGTGGCGTCGCTGGTGGCGGGGGACGGCGAGCGGGTGGGGGAGATGCTCGCGGCGGGTGTCGCCGGCACGTCCGCCATCCCCGGAAAGCACGGTGGCCCTCAGCTGGTGCTGGAGTCCGTGACGGTGGCGATACCGGACCAGCCGGGGGCGCTGGCCAGGCTGTTCTCCGACGCCGGCGACGCAGGGGTCAACATCGAGGATCTGCGCATCGACCACGACCCGGCACGGCGCTACGGCCTGGTCGAGATCGACGTGGCGGCGGCGTCGGCGGGGGCGCTGATCGACGTACTCCACGCGCGCGGCTGGTCGGCCCACCGATAGCCTCGAAGCGACGGGTCGGCTCTCGGCGTGGAGGGCCGACTGCACGGGCGGAAGGCTTGGTGTCGGTGGAGTCGACGGACGGGTCCATGGGCGGCCTGGTGATCGCGATGGACGGCACCTCGGGGTCGGGCAAGTCCAGCGCGAGCCGGCAGGTCGCCGCTCGGCTCGGGATGCGCTATCTCGACACTGGTGCGATGTACCGGGCGATGACGTGGCAGATGCTGCTGGACGGGATCGACGTCACCGACTTTGACGCGGTGCCGGCCGAGCCGAGACGACCAGGATCGCGTCCGGCACGGAGCCGCTGGCGCCGAGGATCACCCTGAACGGACTGGACGTCTCCGGCCCGATCCGCTCCGCTGAGGTGAACGCCGCGGTCAGCCCGGTCAGCGCGGTGCCGCGGGTCCGCGAGCTGCTGGTCCACCAGCAACGGTCGATCATCGGGTCCGGCGGCATCGTCGTCGAGGGCCGAGACATCGGTACAGTTGTCGCTCCCACGGCACGGCTGAAGATCTACCTCACCGCTGATCCGTCGGCTCGGGCGCAGCGGAGGTCTGCGGAGATGACCGACGACCACGACCGGGAGGTCGACACGGTGCAGGCAGACCTGCTCAGGCGGGACGCCTACGACTCGTCGCGCGTCACCGCGCCGCTGGCCGCGGCCGACGACGCGGTGGCGCTCGATTCGACGTACCTGACCTTGGACGAGGTCGTCGAGGCCATCTTGGCGCTGGCGCAACAGCGCGTTTCGGGGGTGCGCGATGGCTGAGCTGTCCAAACGTGTCCGTGAGTACGCCGTGGGCGACCTGCCCGACCTGTCGGAGGTGGCTCATCCACCGACCCGGTGGGCGTGGGGTGGCCGGGCCTTCGCCAAGGCGATGTTGGGCACCGGCTTCGACATCCGCGTCCAAGGCGTCGACCAGGTGCCCAGGCACGGCCCGGTGATCTTGGCGTCGAACCACGTGGGCTACCTGGACGGTCCGCTGCTTGGCGCGGTGACACCACGAGTCGTGCACGCCCTGGTGAAGGAGGAGATGTTCGTCGGCAGGCTCGGGCGGATGCTGGAGCGGACAGGTCAGATCCCGATCAACCGATCCGTCGTGGACACGCTGGCGGTGAAGCGGTGCCTGCGGGTGCTCCGCGACGGGGGCGCGGTCTCGATCTACCCCGAAGGGAACCGCGGCCTGGGGGACGTGACCACCACCAAGGGCGGCGCGGCCTACCTGGCCCTGGTGAGCGGGGCGCCGGTGCTGCCGATCGCCTGCCTGGGGACGCGTACGGCGGGGGCCACGATCCACACGATGCCCAAGAGGGGCTCACGACTCTATATAGTGTTCGGTGCGCCGGTGAGGTTCGACCCGGTGCCGTGGCCGAGGACCAAGCAGCGAGTCGCCGCCGTGCAGGCAGAGCTCCAGAAGGTGCTGGCTGCGCATGTGCGTGCGGCGTGTGAGATGACAGGGCAGACCCTTCCGGCGATGCCCACGACCAGCTAGGTGACGATGACCTCCGAAGAAGCCGTGTCCGCCGGCCAGCGCGACGCGGGGCCGTTGCCGGTGCTGGCCGTCGTCGGGCGACCCAACGTGGGCAAGTCGTCCCTCGTCAACCGCATCGTGGGTCGACGCGAGGCCGTGGTCGAGGACGTTCCCGGCGTCACCCGCGACCGCGTGCCGTACGACGCGCTGTGGAACGGCCGCCGGTTCACCGTGGTCGACACGGGCGGCTGGGACCCCGACGCCCGCG
>JACCUS010000228.1 GCA_013811715.1 Nocardioidaceae bacterium | reverse complement strand
GGCGACCACGATGTTGTCCAGGATGTTGTTGTTGCAGACCTGTGGGTCGACCTGCAGGGTGTTCTTCTCGATGTTGAGGATGTTGAGGCCACCCCGGTGACCGCGGCCGTCGCCGCTGTTGTCGATCCTGTTGTCCTGCTCGCAGGATGCTCTCGAGTGATGGCTCTTGTGGTGGTCGTTGTCGCTCTTGTGGTGGTCGTTGTCGCCCTGAAAGTCGCCCGCGAAAGCGAGCGGGCTCACGGAGAGCAGCCCCGCAGCGACGGTGGCGACAACAATTCCAGCCTTCTTCAGCACAGTGTTCATCTCCTGTTTGAGTCAACCGACGCCGTTGGACATCGGCCCCCTTCACGACGCCAGCGATGCTTGGGGGAGCCCGCGCTGACTGGGACCAAAATACTGTCGAGCCGCCGACAAACAAAACCATGTACCACTATCGTGTCAATGATACACATTCCGATTGGTATTCCGTCCATTCGGTGATTCTGATCGTCGTCGGCCACTAGAAAGGTCAACGAGTGTTCTGGCGTCGGGTCACGATGGTTCACCCGATCCGGTGAGTAGCCGCTTGTGCCGGATGCGGACCGCGGCTGCCTCCGTACGGACGAAGCCGCCTCCGCCAGACAGATTAGCTTACCGGCTCGTGGACCCAGCCGGGCAACGGGCTGGCGCGAGAGGCTGCGACGAGCCGCCGGGCCCCGATCGGCTACCGCGCGGAGGTGTCGGTCGGTGAGCGAACGCTACCTGCGGTTGCAGACCTGCCGTGGTCACCCTCGGCATTGCGAGCGGAGCTCAGGGCCGAGCGGAGCTCAGGGCTCTAGCACTGGCGGCGGTGTTCGTCATGAAGGGAATGTGAACGCTGAGTAAGAATTCGCGGTCTTGATGCGGGCTGGGGTCGACCGGGGGTCGACAGAGCGCGACGAGCGGTAGCCCAAAGCGGTAGTCGCGGGCCTCACATCACGGAAAGTGCTCGGCGGGTGTTGACCGCACCCCCGCTACCGCCGGTACCGTTCCGGCAGCGGTTCGTATCCGATGCGAACCGCTCGGGAGGCCCTGAACGTGGCTGTCACAGGCACGGGGGGCCGGCACCCGGCCCTTTCGGGCAGTGGTGGAGGGCGTACTTGACGCCTGAGGCCACCTCCGGACAGGGCCGCCGGCCTCACCACCACTGCGGGTGCGGTGCCGCGCCCGCGAGGGAGAAGCCGTGACCGCACGTCGTCCCGCCCCGAGTTCCCCACGGACCATCGCAGCCAGCGGTGCCGTCGGGTCTGGTACCGCTTCGGTGAACGCTCCTGTTCCGCCCTCCGCCGGCACCCCGGCCGCCGCCGGCTCTGCCACCGGTGCCGGCTCCGCCGACGGCCCCCGGTCGGGTCCCCGCTGCTACGTGCTCGACACCTCGGTGTTGCTCTCCGATCCCTGGGCAATGACCCGGTTCGACGAGCACCAGGTGGTGCTTCCCCTGGTGGTCATCTCCGAGCTCGAGGGCAAACGGCACCACTCGGAGCTGGGCTGGTTCGCCCGTGAAGCGTTGCGACAGCTCGACGAGCTGCGGATTGCCCACGGCCGGTTGGACGCACCGGTACCGATCGGTGAGTGCGGCGGGACCGTCCGGGTGGAGCTCAACCACACCGACCCCGAGGTGCTCCCCGCCGGCTTCCGTACGGACAGCAACGACAGCCGCATCCTCGCCTGTGCGCTCAACCTGGCCGCGGAGCGCCAGTTGAGCGCGACGCGCACCGACACCGCGGAGCGGGGGCCGGCCCCTGGGCCGGTGGTGCTGGTCACCAAGGACATGCCGCTGCGGGTGAAGGCCGCGGCCGTGGGACTGGTGGCCGACGAGTACCGCGGCCAGGACGTGGTGCCCTCGGGTTGGACCGGGCTGCACGATGTGGAGCTGCGTTCTCCGGAGGTGGTGGACGCGCTGTTCCGGGATGGTTCGGTCGATGTCGCCGGCACCGAGCTCGACTGGGTCGCCGAGCTGCCCTGCCACACCGGGCTGCGGATGGTCGGCCCCGGCACCTCGGCGCTGGGCCGGGTCGGCCCGGACAAACGGGTGCGGCTGGTTCGCGGGGACCGGGAGGCGTTCGGCCTGCACGGCCGTTCCGCCGAGCAGCGGATCGCGCTGGACCTGCTGCTGGACCCGGAGGTCGGCATCGTGTCGCTCGGCGGCCGGGCCGGCACCGGCAAGTCGGCGCTGGCGTTGTGCGCCGGCCTCGAGGCCGTGCTCGAGCGTCGCCAGCACCGCAAGGTCGTGGTTTTCCGGCCGCTGTTCGCCGTCGGCGGCCAGGAGCTGGGCTACCTCCCGGGCAGTGAGTCCGAGAAGATGCAGCCCTGGGCCCAGGCCGTCTTCGACACCTTGGGTGCGGTCACCAGCAGCGAAGTGATCGAGGAGGTGCTGAGGCGGGGGATGCTCGAGGTGTTGCCGCTGACCCATATCCGTGGCCGCTCCCTCCACGACGCCTACGTGGTGGTCGACGAGGCGCAGTCGTTGGAGCGGAACGTGTTGTTGACGGTGCTCTCCCGGGTCGGCGCGAACTCTCGCGTCGTGCTGACCCATGACGTAGCCCAGCGCGACAACCTGCGCGTGGGGCGGCACGACGGCGTCGTCGCCGTGGTCGAGAAGTTGAAGGGCCATCCGCTCTTCGCCCACGTGACGCTGACGCGGTCGGAGCGGTCGCCGATCGCGGCTCTCGTGACCGAGATGCTCGAGGACGTGTCCATGTGACAACCCGGCGCGGTCGAAGGCCGCCGCTTTGCCGGGCGTTCACCTGTACGACGCAGGCGTGCAACGTTGCAGGCCGCGTGGCATAGTGACCCCCATAACACCATCCAGACGGTCGGAGGACCACATGCGAGGTATCGGAGCGGTACGGGCAAGCGCCGCGGTGGCGGCTGGCGCCCTGCTGTTGACAGGCTGCCTGCAATCTGACGAGGAGACGGGCGGATCCGCCTCGGACACGACGGAAGGCGACGGCAGCGTCACCATCATCGGTGCGATCGCCGACGCCGAGGCAGACGCCCTCAACAAGGCGCTCAAGCCCTTCGAACAGGAGTCCGGAATCGATGTGAAGTACACGGCATCGACCGACTTCACGACCGAGATCAACACGCGCGTCCAAAGTGGGGAGCCACCCGACGTCGCGCTCTTCCCGCAACCAGGGCTGGTGCTCGACTTCGCCGAGACAGGAGACGCCATCCCGCTCAACGACCTGATCGGGCTCGGCCCGATCGAGGAGTCGCTGATCCCAGGCTTCGCCGACGCGGTGACCGATGGCGACGGGAACACCTACGGGGTGCCGATGCGGATGGCGGTCAAGAGTCTCGTCTTCTACCCGAAGCAGGCGTGGGAGGAGGCCGGCTACGAGGTGCCGGAGACCTGGGAAGACCTGATGGCGTTGTCGGAGCAGCTGGTCGCCGACGGGCAGACGCCTTGGTGCATCGGCGCCGAGGCCGGCTCGGACACCGGCTGGGTGTTCACCGACTGGGTCGAGGAGATGATGCTCCGCACCGCCGGACCCGACACCTACGACCAGTGGTACACCCACGAGATCCCGTTCGACGACCCAGCGGTGGTCGAGGCCGGCAACGCTTTCGGTGACATCATGTTCACCGAGGGCTGGGTGTTCGGCGGCACGGACGGCGCGCTGACGACGTCCTACCTCGATGCCGACGACCCGATGTGGGAGGACCAGCCAGGCTGCTGGATGATGCGCAACGGCAACTTCAGCACCACCTTCTTCCCCGACGACGTGCAGGCCAACCTCGACGAGGAGGCCGGCGTCTTCGTGCTCCCGCCTGTCACCGACGGCTACGACGGCACGCCGATCCTCGGTGGCGGCGACATGGCCACGGCATTCGTCAACGACACCGACGTGGTGGAGCTGATGGAGTACCTCGGCTCGGACCAGTTCGGCGGGCCATGGGCGGAGATCGGTGGTTGGCTGTCACCGCACACGACCTTCGACGCCAGCCAGTACCCGGACGACACCACCCGGGAGATGTACAGCCTCGCCGCCGAGGCGGACGTCTTCAAATA
>JACCUS010000222.1 GCA_013811715.1 Nocardioidaceae bacterium | reverse complement strand
CTCCCGAACCACCCCGGGGCATCGCCGACGACGCTGTTGGAACCGAGCAGTTCCACGGTGGCCGCGGTCCTGGCCTCGACGCCTGCAGCGACCCCCTCGAGCAGCACAGCCACGGTCACCGGGCCATCGGCGGGCTGGTCTGCCTCGACCGCGGTGGGCACGACCTGGGAGGCGAGCACTCGCCGAGCCGAAACTGCCGCGCGGTCACCGTCGGCAACCGTCAACGTCACGACCCTGCGCTCCCTCGGCAACGGGTGCAGACGAAGCGCGACCTCGGTGATCACACCCAACGTGCCGTAGCTACCGGTGAGCAGCTTCCCGAAGTCGTAGCCGGCAACGTTCTTCACGACCTTGCCGCCGGCTTTGGCGACCACCCCGTCGGCGCGGACGAAGGTGATTCCGATCAGCAGGTCCCGCACGGTCCCGTAGAGGACCCGCCGGGGACCGCTCGTGTCGGTGGCGACGATTCCCCCGACGGTGGCGGAAGGAAATGAGGAGTCGAGAGCGAGCTGCTGCTCCGCCTCGGCGAGGACGCCCTGGAGATCGGCCAGTGCGGTGCCCGCGCGTACCACCGTGATCAGGTCGCCGGCGGCGTGCTCGACGACGCCGGTCATCGCGGTGGTCTGTACGACGAGGTCGAGCGACGAGGGAGGGTTTCCCCACCGCTGCTTGGTTCCGGCGCCACTGGCCACGACGTGCAGCCCGTGGTGGGCGGCGACGCGAAGCAGCTCGGCGGTCTCGTCGGTGGTCGACGGGGTCGCGACATGCCTCGGCAGTACGCCGTCGATCGAGTCATCGGGACCCGCGGCGCGGACACGGTCGTCGGCGACCTTGCGCAGGTCGTCGAGCACAGCGTCATGGGTCACCTCAGAACACCTCGGCCAGACCTTGCTCCTGCAGCGGGTGCGCCCCCTTGTGGCGCCCAGGCACCTCTCCGCACAGCCGGGGCGTCGGGAACACCTTGCCGGGGTTCGACAGGTGGTCGGGGTCGAATGCGCAGCGCAGCAACTGCATCGTGTCGAGGTCGTCGTCGGTGTACATGCGCGGCATGTGCTTGGCCTTGTCCATCCCCACCCCGTGCTCCCCGGTGATCGAGCCGCCGTACTCGATGCACAGGTCGAGGATCGCGCCGGAGAGCTCCTCGGCCTGCTCGGTCTCGCCCTCGACGTCGTCGTCGAAGAGGACCAGCGGATGCAGGTTGCCGTCTCCGGCGTGGAAGACGTTGGCCACCCGCAGCCCACGGGCGTCAGCCAGCTCGCTCATCCGGCGAAGCACCGCCGGCAGCGCTGTGCGGGGGATGACCCCGTCCTGGACGATGTAGTCGGGGCTGATCCGTCCCACGGCCGCGAACGCGGACTTGCGACCCTTCCACATCAGAGCCCGCTCGGCGTCGTCGTCGGCGATCCGGATCTCGAACGCGTTGGCCTGGCCGCAGTGCTGCGTGACCTGCTCGAACTGCTCCTCGACCTCCGCGGCCGGCCCGTCGAGCTCGATGACCAGCACAGCGCCGGCACCGTCAGGGTAGCCGCAGTGGACCGCAGCCTCGGCCGCCTCGATGGCGAGGGCGTCCATCATCTCGACGGCGGCGGGGGTGACGCCTGCCCCGATGATCGCGGAGACGGCTGCTCCTGCGTCGTCCGTGGAGTGGAATGCGGCGAGCAGGGTGCGTACGGACTCAGGTGCCCGCATCAGTCGTACAGTCACCTCGGTGGCGATGCCGAGGGTGCCCTCGGAGCCGACGAACGCGCCGAGCAGGTCGTAGCCCGGCGGGTCGGGTGCCTTGCCGCCGAGCGTGACGACGTCACCGTCCGGGCTGACCACCTTCGCCCCCATCACATGGTTCGTGGTGAAGCCGTACTTCAGGCAGTGGGCGCCGCCGGAGTTCTCGGCGACGTTTCCGCCGATGGAGCAGATCTGCTGGCTGGACGGGTCGGGCGCGTAGTAGTAGCCGTGCGGCGCCGCGGCGCGGGTGACGTCGAGGTTGATCACGCCCGGCTCGACGACCGCGCGCTGGTTGGCCGGGTCGACCTCGAGGATCCTGCGCAGCTTGGAGGTGACGATCAGTACTCCGTCCGCGTGGGGGAGAGCACCCCCGGACAGGCCGGTGCCGGAGCCTCGTGCGACGTACGGCACCCGGGCCTCGACGCAGGCGCGCACCGTGGCAGCCACCTGGTCGACGGTGTCGGGCAGCGCGACCAGCGCGGGCGTCACCCTGTAGACGGCGAGCCCGTCGCACTCATAGGTGCGCAGCTGTTGCCGGTCGGTCAGGACGTTCGCATGACCGATCTCCGCCCCGAGCCGCTCAGCCAGTCGCTGGATGTCCGTCATCTGCTCAGGGCATCCGTTCGTACGCCGGCAGGGTGAGGAAGTCGACGTACTCGTCGGCGATCGCCATCTCGGTGTACAGCGATCGGGCCTCATCCCAGCCGTCGCCGTCCGGCGTCTCCTCGTCGATCAACCCTTCCACCAAGTCACGGGTGACGGTCTGCCCGTCCGCGAGCGAGGTTTCGTTGTGCAGCCACTGCCAGACCTGCGACCGGGAGATCTCGGCGGTGGCGGCGTCCTCCATCAGGTTGTTGATGGCCACCGCGCCGCTGCCGCGGAGCCACGCCTCGAGGTATCGCAGTCCGACGTTGATGTTGCCGCGGAGACCCTCCTCGGTCACCTCGCCCGGGGTGGCGGCCACGTCGAGAAGCTGCTCCGCGGTGACATCGACGTCGTCACGCAGCCTGTCGCGCTGGTCGGGCCGCTCGCCGAGCACGGAGGTGAACACCTCGGTGCACACGTCGACCATGCCCGGGTGTGCGACCCACGACCCGTCGAAGCCGTCGCCGGCCTCGCGGGACTTGTCGTCGCGGACCTTGGCAAACGCCTGTTCGTTGATCGTCTCGTCCTTGCTGGGGATGAAGGCTGCCATCCCGCCGATCGCGTGCGCGCCGCGCTTGTGGCAGGTGCGGACGAGGAGCTCGGTGTAGGCGCGCATGAACGGGACGGTCATCGCCACCGAGTTGCGGTCGGGCAGCAGGAACTCCTCACCACGGGTGCGGAAACACTTGATCACGCTGAACATGTAGTCCCAGCGCCCGGCATTGAGGCCGGCGGAGTGCTCGCGCAGCTCGTAGAGGATCTCCTCCATCTCGAACGCGGCGGGGTAGGTCTCGATCAACACAGTCGCGCGGATCGTGCCCTGCGGTATGCCGAGCCGGTCCTGGGCGAAGATGAACACGTCGTTCCACAGCCGGGCTTCGAGGTGGCTCTCCATCTTCGGCAGGTAGAAGTACGGCCCCGCGCCGGCGTCGAGCAGCGGCTTCGCGCAGTGGAAGAAGTAGAGACCGAAGTCGAAAAGGCCGCCCGACATGCGCTCGCCGTCGACCAGCACATGCTTCTCCGGAAGGTGCCAGCCGCGGGGGCGCAGGACGATCGTGGCGGGGTCGTCTCCGAGGGCGTAGTGC
>JACCUS010000205.1 GCA_013811715.1 Nocardioidaceae bacterium | reverse complement strand
GACGAGATTCTCTTCGAGTGCTCACGCTGGCTCGTTGGTATTGGGGTGCACTGGGTACGCACAACAACGAAAAGCGACGGCTGACGCTGGAAGACGTCGGAAGACGTTTCCACAGGTCAGCCGCCGTCTTCGGCAACTACTGATGGGGGTCGAAAACCCCTGAATCAGATGTCGTAGTAGAGCTCGAACTCGTGGGGGTGCGGACGCAGCGAGATCGGCAGCACCTCGTGCACGCGCTTGTAGTCGATCCAGGTCTCGATCAGGTCCGGCGTGAAGACCCCGCCTTCGAGCAGGAAGTCGTGGTCGGCTTCGAGCGCATCCAACACGGCGGTCAGCGTCCCGGGTACCGTCTCGACGCCCTCATGCTCGTCCGGCGGCAGCTCATAGAGGTCCTTGTCGATCGGCTGCCGCGGCTCAACCTTGTTCTTGATGCCGTCGAGCCCGGCCAGCAGCATCGCCGAGAACGCAAGATACGGGTTCGCGGACGGGTCGGGACAGCGGAACTCGATGCGCTTGGCCCTCGGGTTGGCACCGGTGATCGGGATGCGGATGCAGGCGGAGCGGTTGCGCTGGCTGTACACGAGGTTGACCGGCGCCTCGAAACCCGGCACCAGCCGGTGGTAGGAGTTCACCGTCGGGTTGGTGAACGCCAAGAGCGAGGGGGCGTGGGCCAGCAGGCCGCCGATGTAGTAGCGCGCGGTGTCCGACAGCCCGGCGTACCCCGACTCGTCGTAGAAGAGCGGCTCGCCGTCGGCCCACACCGACTGGTGGCAGTGCATGCCGGAGCCGTTGTCGCCGAAGATCGGCTTCGGCATGAAGGTCGCGGTCTTGCCGTTGCGCCAGGCGACGTTCTTGACGATGTACTTGAACTTCATCACGTTGTCGGCGGTCTTGAGCAGCTCGTCGAACCGGAAGTTGATCTCGGCCTGGCCGGCGGTGCCGACCTCGTGGTGCTGTCGCTCCACTACCAGGCCGGCACTCTCCAGCTCCCGGGAGATCTCGGCGCGCAGGTCGGCGAAGTGGTCGTACGGCGGCACCGGGAAGTAGCCGCCCTTGTACCTGACCTTGTAGCCGCGGTTCTCCTCCTCGACACCGGTGTTCCAGGCGGCGGCGGATGAGTCGACCTGGTAGAAGCCCGTGTTCTCCTTGGTCGCGAAACGCACGCTGTCGAAGACGTAGAACTCGGCCTCCGGCGCGAAGTAGGCCGTGTCGCCGACGCCGGTGCTCTTCAAGTACTCCTGCGCCTTCCGGGCGATGTTGCGCGGATCGCGCGAGTACGCCTCGCCGGTCAGCGGGTCGTGGATGAAGAAGTTGACGACCAGCGTCTTGTCCGTGCGAAACGTGTCGAGGTACGCCGTCGTCGGGTCGGGCAGCAGCGACATGTCCGACTCGTGGATGGCCTGAAAGCCGCGGATCGACGACCCGTCGAACTGCAGCCCGTCTGTGAAGACGTGCTCCCCGAACGACGACACCGGCACGGTGAAGTGCTGCATCACTCCGGGCAGGTCACAAAACCGCACATCGACGAACTCCACGTCTTCGTCCCTGACGAACCTCAACAACTCGTCCCGATCGGCGAACATCAATCCTCCTCGGCGGCGGAGCCACCTGTTGGCTGCTGGCGGTGGCCACCCTATTAGCGGGCGATTTCCCTGCCGTGTCTGCCATGTTTCGCCCGTGTTACGTTGCGGCGCGTGGACGCAGGGAGCATCGAGCAGGACTACCCCGGCCGGAGGCGGGGGCTACCCGAGGAAGGGCCGGGCGCTGTTGCGGGCTGGGGAAGGCGGGTCCTGGCCCTCGTCATCGACTGGACGTTGTCCATGCTCGCCGTCGGCGCCTTCATCGGTCAAGACGTCTGGAGCGGTCAGGGGGCAGCCCGTTGGGCTCCGCTCGTCCTCTTCGGCTGTGAGGTCTGGATCCTCACCACCCTGCTCGGTGGTTCTGCGGGCCAGCTGATCACCCGAGTCGTCGTCCGGCGTACGTCGGGGCAGCCGCTCGACATCTTCCGGGCGCTGTTGCGAACGGCGCTGATCTGCCTGGTGATCCCGCCGGTGATCTACAACCGCGACCAACAAGGGCTGCACGACCTCGCCGTCGACTCGATCGCGCTGCGACGCTGACTCGTGGGCTACCGGGCGCCGGGCTGTTCGCGGTGCGGCAGCCGTCGTACGACGGGAAGCCTGCGCAGCCACAGCCAGACGCCGTGCAGCCTGATGAGCGCGGCCACCCGCTGAGGCATGAACGGCTGTGTCACGGCCGAGCCCAGGATGCGGCGAGCGGTTACCGGCGCCGGACGTCCGGTGAAGCTGCCGGTGAAGACGATCCGGTCCTCTTGCCGCAGCGTGATGAAGGCACCGACCTTGCCGCTCTCGAGCACGAACTTGAGCTGGTACTCGCCGAAGACCCCGAAGAACGGCGACACGTAGAGCTCCTTGTCGGCCCGGGCAGCACCTCGCTCGTCCAGCTCCACGACATACCCGTGCCGCTCGCCGTACGTGTTGTGCACCTCTGCCAGCACACCTTCCAGCACGCCGTCGGCGGCGTAGCACCAGTAGACCGACAGCGGGTCGAAAACATAGCCCAGCGTGCGCGCGTTCGCGAGCATGATCACCCGATGCGCCGACCAGGAGACCCCTTGGCCGGTGAGGAACTCGCGGACGCTCTCACCGAGCGACCCGCCGGTGGAGGTCCCCAGGTGGTCGCGCGACTGGAACGACACCAGCCCGCGCAGCCATCGTGGCGCGATCTCCGGCTGGTCGACGTCGATGAGCCACTGGTGCGCCCGGTAACGGAACGAGTGCCGCAGCGGGTGGAAGCGGGCGTGTCGCACCTCGCCGGACACCAGTGCCGGGATCGGGACCGACTCGTTCACCACTCCACTCCGAAGTGGGCGGCGGCGGCAACGCCGGCCCGGCAGCCGTCCTCGTGGAAGCCCCAGCCGTGGTAGGCGCCGGCGTACGCCGTCCGGGCGGTGTTGAGTGTCGGGAGCCGCCGTTGCGCCGCCACGGACCCCGGCGTGAAGATCGGGTGCTGGTAGTCCATCTCGGCGATAACGCGGTCGCGATCGACGCGATCGCTGCCGTTGAGGGTCACCACCAGCGGGCTGGTCTCGGGATGCCCTTGAAGGCGGTTCATCCAGTAGCTCACCTGCACCTGCTCGGCCTGCTGGTCGCAGGCATCGAGCCGGAAGTTCCAGCCGGCGCGCTCTGCGCGGCGGCTGGGGAGCACGGACACGTCCCGGTGCAGCCAGGTGGCGTTCGTCGAGTAGCCGAAGGCTCCGAGCACCTCGAACTCGTCCTCGGTGGCATCGGTGAGGAGGGCCAGCGCTCGATCGGCATGGGTGGCGACGACGACCCGGTCGAAGTCGTGCTGCCCCCCGCCGGCGTCCTCGACGACCACGCGGTCGGACTTGCGGGAGACGGCCGTCACTTCGGTGTGCTGGCGTACGTCGAAGAGGCGCCTGCGGATCTTGTCGACGTACACCCGCGAGCCACCTTCGACGACAAACCACTGCGGCGCGTCGCCACGGAGGAGGAACCCATGGTGGGACAAGAACTCGAACAGGTACGCCGCCGGGTAGTCGAGCGCGGCACGGTGGCCGCTGGACCACACGCAGGAGACGATCGGCAGCGCGTAGTGCGCGGCGAAGTCGTCGCCGAACCTGTGGCGGCGCAGGAAATCGCCGTACGTCTCCAGCGACGTCGGGTTGTCGGTCAGGTGGCCCTGCGCGGCTCGCTGGAATCGGCGCACGTCGCGCAGCAGTCGCCAGAACCGCGGGCTGGCGAGGCGGCGGCGCTGCGCGAAGATCCCGGTGGCGCCGCGTCCGCCGACGTAGCCGAGGCCGCACCCGTCGCAGCGGATGCCCATGCTCATCTCGGTGGGGCTGGTCGAGACGTCGAGCTCGTCGAAGAGTCGCAGGAGGAAGGGGTAGGTGCGGTCGTTCAACACGATGAAGCCGGAGTCGACCGGGCGCGTCTCCGCGAGGCGGCTGCCGGGGGAGGCGGTGGAGTCGGAAGCGGTGGCGGTGATGGCGGGTGGGGAGCCGGCGACCGTGCTGGTGACGTCGTGGGTGTGGGCGTGGCCGCCGAGGCGGTCCTCGCGTTCGAAGAGTGTCACCCGGTGGGTTCGCCGCAGCAGATAGGCGGCGGTGAGCCCGGAGACGCCGGCACCGACAACGGCGACGCTGGGCTGGTAACTCACCCGACAAGCCTAGCCACCGACCCGGATTCGTCTGTGGTGGCGCGGCGGCTTTCCCCCTCGTTGGCGCAGGCGAATCGAGGACATCAGGGTTCGTCTGTGGTGGTGCGGCGAGTTCCCCCCTCGTTCCCGCAGACGAATGTGGGTGGACGACGGGTCAGCGCGCGCGGGGGGCGCGGGGGCCGCGCATCGCCTGCCGCGCCTGCTTGGCGCTGGTCGGCATCGGGCCCTTGGGGATCGGCATCTGCGGCCGCATCGCGTCGAGCGCTTTGAGGCGCTGCAGCAGGTCGGTCACGTCAGCTGGCGCGATGTTCTTGGGGAGCTTCATCACGTGTTTGGCGAGCCTGTTCACCGGCACGACTCCGTCGCCGGCGTCCCCGACGACCAGATCGTAGATCGGCGTCTCGCCCACGAACCGGGCATGCTTCTTCCTCTCGACCGAGAGCAGGTTGCGCACCCGCGACGGGTTGCCTTCGCCAATGAGGACCACGCCGGGGCGTCCGACGACCCGGTGCACCAGGTCCTGGCTCTTGGTGACCGCGACAGCCGGCTGCACCTGCCACCCGCGGCGCAAGATGCCCAGCGCGGCCGCGGCGGCACCCGGCTGACCCTCTATCTGGAGGAAGGCAGCCTTCTCGGCCCGGCGCCCGAACACGACGATGGCTGCCAACAGCCCGGCCGGAACACCGACGAGCACGCCGGCGATCGGGTGGATCAGCCACCAGAAGAGAGCCCCGAACAACAGGCCGACGACGAGGAACCACGCCAGGCAGACCAGACCGACCCGCTTGTCGTGCTCCTTCGTCATCTTGTAGGCGGCGAAGATCTTGCGGATGCCGCCCTGCTTGTCGGGCGAGGATTCCTTTGCCATGGGTCGATGCCAACTTCCGGGGATCTGCAGTGGTGGCGGTTGCCTGAAGGCGGTCAGCTGCTGCTGCGGAGCTCAGGCGCCGGTGGCGGCAAGCTGTCGTGACTCTAGCGCCTGCCGGTACAGCCGTCCCGCCCGGTACGACGACCGCACCAGCGGTCCGCTCATCACCCCGGCGAAGCCGAGCTCGAGGGCCTCGGACTCGAGCTCGACGAACTCCTCGGGCTTGACCCAACGCTCGATCGGGTGGTGGCGCAGCGAGGGCCGCAGGTACTGGGTGATGGTGATCAGGTCGGTGCCCACCGAGCGCAGGTCCTCGAGCGCGCCGGTGACCTCTTCGCGGGTCTCGCCCATGCCGAGGATGAGGTTGGACTTCGTGACCAGGCCCGCCCGGCGCGCCTGGTCGATCACCTCGAGGGAGCGCTCGTAGCGGAAGCCCGGCCGGATGCGACGGAAGATGCGCGGCACGGTCTCGATGTTGTGCGCGAAGACCTCCGGCGCAGCTACGAAGAGCTGACCCAAGAACTCGGGGTCGCCGCTGAAGTCCGGCGCCAGCATCTCCACTCCGACACCGGGGTTGAGCTCGTGGATCCTGCGGATCGTCTCGGCGTAGAGCCACGCGCCCTCGTCCTCGAGATCGTCTCGGCAGACTCCGGTGACGGTGGCGTAGCGCAGCTGCATCTGCTGGACGCTCTCGGCCACCCGCGATGGCTCGTCGACATCCAGTGGCGCCGGCTTTCCGGTGTCGATCTGGCAGAAGTCGCAGCGCCGGGTGCACTGGTCGCCGCCGATGAGGAACGTGGCCTCGCGGTTCTCCCAGCACTCGAAGATGTTGGGGCAGCCAGCCTCCTGGCACACCGTGTGCAGGCCCTCGCGCTTCACCAGGGTCTGCAGCTGCTGGTACTCGGGACCCATCTTCGCCTTGGTCTTGATCCACGGCGGCTTCTTCTCGATGGGGGTCTCGGCGTTGCGCACTTCCAGGCGCAGCATCCGTCGGCCTTCAGCAGCGATCGTCACGATTCCAAGCCTACGCGGTGCGCCGACCCTCGCTGCATGCGTCATGCAACCTCGGGCGTCAGCAGGTGCAACCTCGTGGGGCTGGAGGTGCGACCTCGTGGCGCGGGGGGTGCGACCTCGTGGGGCGGG
>JACCUS010000200.1 GCA_013811715.1 Nocardioidaceae bacterium | reverse complement strand
TAGTGGCGCTCCAGCGTCTCCATGATCTTCAGCAGCTCGTCGTACGACGCCTCGTCACGATCGCCGAGCGCGGTCAACGGCAGCGTGTTGCGGATGCCGGCCACGACGTCCTCCCCCTGTGCGTTCGACAGGTAGTCGCCGTACACGCCCTGATGACCAGAGGCGTGGTCGCGGGTAAAGCAGACGCCGGTGCCGGAGTCGTCGCCGAGGTTGCCGAAGACCATCGAGCAGATGCTGACCGCGGTACCGAGGTGGTCGGGGAGGCGCTCTTGACGGCGGTATATCTTGGCGCGGTCGGTGTTCCACGAGGAGAACACGGCGAGGACCGCCAGGTCGAGCTGCTCACGGGGCGGCTGCGGGAAGTCGTCACCCGTGTGCTTCTTGATCAGGCCCTTGTACGTCGACACCAGCGCGCGCAGGTCGTCGGCCTCGAGCCCGATGTCGGTTTCGACGCCCTTTACCCGCTTCAGTTCGTCGAGCGCTTCGTCGAAGGCCGACCGCTCCACACCGAGCACCGTGGTACCGAACATCGACAGCAGCCGACGGTAGGAGTCCCAGGCGAATCGAGGGCTGTCAGAGATCTTTGCCAGCCCCTCGACGGAGAAGTCGTTGAGCCCGACGTTGAGGACGGTCTCCATCATCCCCGGCATGGAGAACTTGGCGCCGGAACGCACCGAGACCAGCAGGGGGTTGTCCGGCTGACCGAGGGTGCGGCCCATCTCCTTCTCGAGGTCGGCCAGGTGACTGTCGACCTCGGCTTCCAGCTCCGGTGGCTGCTCACCACGCTCGAGGTAGGCCCGGCAGGCATCCGTGGTGATGGTGAAGCCGGGTGGGACGGGCATGCCCAGGTTGGTCATCTCGGCCAGGTTGGCGCCTTTGCCCCCCAGCAGGTCTCGTTGTGAGGCGTTGCCTTCGTTGAAGTCGTACACATATCGCGACATGCCCGCGTCCCTTCGACTGTCAGCAAACGGCGTTGCTCGGAGCCATCTTGCCGCTCGACACACATCACGTGAACTCCAGGGAGGGGCCGACGAGAAAAGCCTGACCCTGCTGTGGGAATAACGTAGTCTCGACGCAGGGGAAACTGCTAGATGAGGGGACGCCATGCCGATCCGCAAGACCGGGGTGACGGTGCTCGGCTGGATGCTGGTCGTCCTCGGCATAATCGCTATGCCCCTCCCCGGCCCGGGGCTGCTGATCCTGTTGTCCGGTCTCGTCGTGCTGTCACAGGAGTACGAGTGGGCCGAGCGCAGGGTCGAGCCCGTCAAGAAAAAGGCGTTCGACCTAGCCAAGACCGGCGTCTCGACGTACCCCAAGATCCTCATCAGCGCCGTGGGCGCCTGCGCGGTCATCGCGTTCGGAGTCGTTCTCGGCCTCCACCCGAGGATCCCGCATCTCTTCACCACCCCGCAGATCGGACCGGTCCGGCCGATCGAGGTCGGACCCGAGATCCCGTTCAGCGGTTGGGCCACCGGCAGCAGCCTCATCTTCTCGGGGCTTGTCGCAATGGGCCTGTTGATCTACAGCATCAAGAGGTGGCGGGGCGAGGCGTTGCGTGAACGTCGGCGAGCGCGCGAGGCTCGCCAAGTCCGCAAGGAGTCGAGCACAGCGGCCTGAGCGGCGCAGCGGCGCACGGGCGGCAGCACACAGCCGGAGGGTGCACGCTGCCGCCCGGCCAGCCAATAGGCTGTGGCCATGAGTTCTCACTTCGACGTCGCGGTGCTGGGTTCCGGTCCGGGAGGGTACGTCGCCGCGATCCGCGCCGCCCAGCTCGGGCTGCAGGTGGCCATCATCGAGGAGAGGTACTGGGGCGGGGTCTGTCTCAACGTCGGCTGCATCCCGAGCAAGGCGCTGCTGCGCAACGCCGAGCTTGCGCACCTGTTCCGAGTCGACGCCAAGACGTTCGGCATCTCCGGAGAGGTGTCCTTTGACTATTCGGCCGCTTTTCAGCGCAGCCGCAAGGTCGCCGACGGCCGCGTCAAGGGCGTGCACTATCTGATGAAGAAGAACTCCATCACCGAGTTCGAGGGGCGCGGGACCTTCACCGACGCGAACACGATCCA
>JACCUS010000184.1 GCA_013811715.1 Nocardioidaceae bacterium | reverse complement strand
TCTTCGGCATCGGCGTCATCCTGGCCGCCGCCCAGTTGAAGGCAGGCAGTACGACGGACCCGCTCGGGCCGCGCGGCTTCCCGGGACTGCTCGGGCTGGGGTTCCTGGGAGCCGGCGTCGGCCTGTTGGTCAAGACGACGCTGGCGGGCCGCCGTCCGGCGGACGACGTGGTGAGCGTCATGGACCTGGACGACGACGAGGAGGACGAGGGGCCGGCCAACCGCTTCCGGCTCGTGGTGGCTGCCCTCGCCGTCATCGCCTACGTGCTGCTGCTGCCGTACGGCGGGTTCCTGCTCACGACGGGCGCCTTCCTCGCCGTCATGATCAAACTGCAGGGCGGCGCCGCGCTGCGACCGTTCGTCGCGATGGTCATCGGCTTCCCCGTCGCGGTGTTCCTGCTGTTCGCCGTCATCCTGGGCGTCCCCCTGCCGTCCGGCGTCTTCGACCCCCTGCTCCTGACGAGCCGGCGCTGAGGTGCTCGAGTCCCTCGGGGGTGGCTTCCTCGCCCTGCTGACCGTCGGCGGGATCCTGGCGATGCTGCTCGGCCTGGTCTGGGGGACGATCGGCTCTGCCCTGCCCGGTGTGAGCGGGCCGCAGGCGATGGCGCTGCTGCTGCCGCTGACCTTCGTCATGGACGTCGAGACCGCACTCATGCTCCTCGCCGGCGTGTGGGTCGGCGCGAACTACGGGGGCTCGATCCCCGCCATCTTGATCCGCACGCCCGGAACAGCGTCGTCGGCGG
Source organism: Nocardioidaceae bacterium (assembly GCA_013811715.1). Taxonomy (GTDB): domain Bacteria; phylum Actinomycetota; class Actinomycetes; order Propionibacteriales; family Nocardioidaceae; genus JACCUS01. The sequence continues at coordinate 1,435 of JACCUS010000184.1, read as the reverse complement.
CCGCCGTCATCGACGGCAACGCCCTGGCCCGCCAGGGCAAAGCGGGCAAGGCGCTCGGCGTCTCGCTGGTGTGCGGCAGCATCGGCGGGTTCATCAGCATCGTCGTCCTGATCGCCCTGGTCGTGCCGCTCGGCGAGCTCGCGCTGTCCTTCGCCTCGCCGGAGATCTTCGCGATGACGATCTTCGGACTCACGGTCATCGCCACCGTCGCCGGTCGCAGTGTCGCCAAGGGGATCGCCGCGGCGCTGTTCGGGCTGCTGCTGACCACCGTCGGCCTCGACCAGATCGCCGGCTCTCCCCGGTTCACCCTCGGCCGACCGGAGCTGCTGGGCGGCTTCGAGATCATCGCCGTGCTCATCGGCTTCTTCGCCGTCGCCGAGATGCTGTACCAGATCGCGCACCCGCACCAGATCTCGGCGACGATCGACCGCTCCGTGACGACGAAGCTCCCGACCCTCCGGGAACTGCTGGGGCTCTGGCGCTCGACCCTGATCGGCAGCCTGGTCGGGATCGTCGTCGGCATCGCCGGTGCGGGCGGCGCCGTGTCCTCCTTCGTCGCCTACGCCGAGGCCAAGCGGTGGTCCAAGCACCCGGAGATGTTCGGCAAGGGGTCGATGGAGGGGGTGGCCGCCCCGGAGACCGCCAACAACTCCGACCAGGGTGGCGCGCTGGTCCCCGCTCTCACCCTGGGGATCCCGAGCTCGGCGTCAGCAGCCATCATCCTGGCCGCACTCATCCTGCAGGGCGTCCAGCCCGGTCCGACGTTGATCACCGAGCGCAGCGACATCGTCTTCACGTTCTTCGCGGCTCTCCTGGTGACCAACGTCCTGATGATCCCCGTCGGGATGGCCATCCTGCGGCTGTGCATGGCGATGGTGTCCGTGAGCGCCCCCCTGCTCACCAGCGGCGTCCTGGTGCTGTCGCTGACGGGCACCTACTCCTTGAACCGCAATCCCGTGGACGTCCTGGTCGCCGTCGGCTTCGGTCTGATCGGCTACGCCATGAAGACCTACGGCTTCTCCCCCGCGGCTGCCGTCCTGGGCCTGGTCCTGGGCTACATCATGGAGGGCGAGCTGCGACGCTCCATGATCATGTCGTTGGGCAGCCCGGACATCTTCCTCTCCCGACCGATTGCCGCGGTCATCCTAGTGCTCGCCGCACTTGTCCTGATGCGGCCACTGATCTCGCGAGGGCTACGCGCTGCGCGGCCCGGGCGATCGTCGACGTCGACGAAGGTTCACTCCCAGTAGTTCCTCACCGTGGGCGGCATCGCCCACTCCACGAAAGGGATCACGTCATGGCAATCCACAGCCGCCGGGAACGGGTCGTCTGCTCGGCCATCCTGCTGCTCATCCTCCCGGTCCTGAGCGCGTGCCAGTCCCCCGGCGGCGGTGAGACCAGCGAGGGGGCCGAGGAGGACTTCCCGACGGAGGCT
>JACCUS010000175.1 GCA_013811715.1 Nocardioidaceae bacterium | reverse complement strand
CTGTCAGACGATGTGGTGGCGGGACCCGATGAGCTGTTCGACGGCTCGCCGGGGCCCGCCACTCCTTCGTCGGAGCATGCCGTCAGCGCCATACAACCCACCCCCACGGTGAGTGCCGTAGTAACGACGCGGCGCATCGAGTTGACCTCCGGGTGCGACGAAGTTCCTGCCAAACTAGGCGACTCGGACACATACCGCTAGACCCCATCCGCACATCTGTGGATAACGTGAAGAGACTGTTGCCGATGTGAAACGAGGGGCGGCTGACCCGTGCCGGCGTAGGTCGTGCCACCTACCCTGGTGGGCGTGAGCGAAGAGCAGTCCCACTGGGCGCGCTGGCATGGCGACTACGAGATCGAGGGGTCCGCCCTGAGTCGGCGCCTGGCCGTCGTACAGGAGGCGATCCGCGATGCGCTGCCCGCGCAACTCACGGAGCCGTACCACTGCCTCAGCATGTGCACCGGCCAGGGCCGTGACCTGATCGAGGCGTTGGCCGGCCGCCAGGACGCAGACCAGGCCCGGGCTCTGCTGGTCGAGTCAGACCCGGGACTTGCCGCCGATGCGCGACGCCGCGCGGCCGAGGCGGCTCTGAGCGGTGTCGAGGTCGTGGAGGGGGACGCGGCCCGGCTGTCGGTGTACGAGCAGATCGCGCCCGCCGACCTGGTGCTGGCCGTCGGGGTGTTCGGCAACATCTCCGACGCCGACATCTTCCGCACCATCGCACACCTGCCGCAGCTGTGCAGGCCGGCAGCCCGGGTGGTCTGGACGCGCGGCCGCTGGGAGCCCGACCTGACGCCCGCGATCCGCGAATCGTTCGCCGAGCACGACTTCCACGAGGTCGACTTCGTCGCGCCGGACGACGCTACGTTCAGCGTCGGAGTGGCCGAGTACGTCGGCGAGCCGGTGCCGCTCGACCCAGCAGTGCACCTGTTCACGTTCCGCTGAGGGCGGCCGCAGGCAGCGGAGGACGCGCCCAGCCAGAAACGCAACGGACGGGAAAGCTCGTGCGCCTGTCACCTGGGGCTGCGGCTCCGGGGCGCGGCAGTTGATGGCTCACGTTACTGGTTGGTCGGCGACCCCAATGTTCGGTAGACCGCGTCTGCGTAGCTGTCGAAACTGGCCATGCACTCCTTGAGCTTGGTGTCGGCTTCTTCCGGCCCGCGGGGGTCGAGGAGGTCTCGGCCGCGGATGTCCCGGTACCAGCGTCGTAGCCGTTCCAGACTCTGGTCTTCTTCCTCGAGCTCGGCGAGCGTGTACTTGCTCTTGGCGTGCTCCTTATCGAGCTCAGCGAGGTACTTGTCGCATTCGGCCAGGAACTCGGTCCATTCATCGCGCCGGGCATCTCCGTACATCCGGTTCAACGTGGCGGCGTCGGGTGCGTCGTACCCGGTGGCACGGATGCGGAGCAGCTCACCCTCCGCACGCTCGACGAGCTCATCGACGCGAGACAGGGCAGGCAGAACCGCCGGGAGATCGGGCAAGACCCAGACGCCGGCGCCAAGCACCACCGCCCCGGCTCTCCTGAGCTCCCGCCAGATCGCGACGCGATGACGAGCGGGATCACCCGGCACGCGAATGACAAGCACAAGCCAATCGGGCATGCGACGAACAACTCTCTTTGTAACCGCTGTAACATGGCGTCATGTTCGACTGGATCAGGATAGTCCTGGTCGCTCTAGCGACGCTACTGGTCTGCTATCTGACCCTTGTCCTGCTGGCTCGGAGACTGCCGCCCGGGCTGCTGCGGGACATCGCTGCGTTCCTCCCGGCCTGTGTCACGACCGCTCGGAGGCTGCGAAAGCACCCTCGGCTACCTGCGAGGGCGAAGGTGGCTCTTGCCGTGGCAGTCGTCTGGGTCTTGTCGCCGGTCGACCTGATACCGGAGTTCCTGCCCGTCATCGGTCCTCTCGACGATGTCGTGGTGGTCGTGCTCGCGATCCGGTACGCCGCTCGCGCCGTCCCGCGCGAGGCGCTGCTGGAGGCCTGGCCGGCCGAGACACGGCTGCTCCACTGGTTGATCGCGGAACGGACCGCGACTGAC
>JACCUS010000160.1 GCA_013811715.1 Nocardioidaceae bacterium | reverse complement strand
GCATCGGTCCGGCGAGCGGCCCCCGGGCTCTGCGCCGGCGCCTCGGATCCGGCCCGATGGCGCCGCTGAAGCTGGCGTCGGGTTGTGACCGCCGCTGCTCTTTCTGCGCCATCCCGAGCTTCCGCGGCTCGTTCGTGTCCCGCCTACCCGCCGACGTGATCGAGGAGGCGCGCTGGCTGGTCGGGCACGGCGTCCGCGAGCTTTTGTTGGTGAGTGAGAACTCCACGTCGTACGGCAAGGACATCGGCGACATCCGGCTGCTCGAGACGCTGCTGCCGCAGCTGGCCGACGTCGACGGCGTACGACGGGTGCGCGTCTCGTACCTGCAGCCGGCTGAGACCCGCCCCGGCCTCGTGGAGACGATCGCCACCACACCCGGAGTCGCCGCCTACTACGACCTGTCATTCCAGCACGCCTCCGCCACGGTGCTGCGCCGGATGCGGCGCTTCGGCGACGCCGAGCGCTTCCTCGGGCTGCTCGACGAGATCCGCGCCAGCAGCCCGCGGGCGGGGGTGCGGAGCAACTTCATCGTCGGCTTCCCTGGCGAGACACAAGACGACGTGCAGACGCTGTGCGACTTCCTCGTCTCCGCCCGCCTCGACGCGGTCGGCATCTTCGGGTACTCCGACGAGGACGGGACGGAGGCGGAGGGGCTTCCCGGCCACCACGACGTCGACGAGATCCTCGCCCGGGTCGAGCACCTCACCTCGCTGGTCGAGCAGCTCACCACCCAACGGGCAGCGGACCGGGTCGGGGAGCGGGTCGACGTACTCGTGGAGTCCCTCGACGGCGACACCGCCGAGGGCAGGGCGGAGTGTCAAGGCCCGGAGGTGGACGGCTGCACCTCGCTGAGCCGGCTGCCACCCGACGTCGCCGTCGGAGACATCGTGGCCGCGGACGTGGTAGCCACCACCGGTGTCGACCTGGTCGCGACCCGGGCCAGGCCGTAGGGTCTCCGACGTGTCTGAGCAGTCCGCGGCCACCCCGCCGAGCAACTGGAACATTGCCAATGCGCTGACCGCGCTCCGGATCATGCTGGTGCCGCTGTTCGGGTGGTTGCTGCTCTGGGATGGGGGCGAGGACACGACGTACCGGGTCTGGGCCTTCGCGGTCTTCTTGGTGGCGATACTGACCGACAAGGTCGACGGCGACCTCGCCCGAAAGCACGGCCTGGTCACCGACTTCGGGAAGATGATGGACCCGATCGCCGACAAGGCGCTCACCGGTATGGCATTCATCGGTCTGTCGCTGGTCGGGGAGCTGTGGTGGTGGGTCACCATCGTGCTGCTGGCTCGCGAATGGGGGATCACCGGGTTGCGGTTCTGGGTGATCAGGTACGGCGTGATCCCGGCCAGCCGAGGCGGGAAGCTGAAGACCTGGCTGCAGGCCATCGCCTTGTGTGGGCTGCTCCTACCGCTGCGTGATCTGACCGGCACGCTGGGAACTGCCGGTGAGGTGCTGTGGTGGGTGGCGGTGGTCGTGATGGGCGCCGCGGTTGTCGTCACCCTCGTGACGGGGCTCGACTACGTCAAAGAGGCGCTCAAGCTGCGCCGCGACGACGTCGCCGCCGCGGCGGAACCGAAGCCGTGACGCAGCCGTGACGCAGCCGTGACGCCCCCTCCCCCCACCCTCCCCGCGAATTGCGGGAAAGTTGCGGTCCGAGCCAGCTCGGGACGACAGGTTTTCCGCAAATGACGCAGGCGGAGATAGGCCCGCCCCCGCAACTGGCTGCTGGCTGCCTTGACCTGCTTCGAGCGCGCGGTGAGACGCTGGCGACTGCCGAGTCGCTGACCGCGGGGCTGATCTCGGCGAGGCTGGCGGAGGTGCCTGGGGCGTCGGACGTGCTGCGCGGTGGTCTGGTCGCCTACGCGACCGACGTGAAGACATCCGTCCTCGGGGTGCCGTCCGAGGTCGTCGAGCGGTACGGAGCCGTCTCCGCGGCGTGCGCGGAGGCGATGGCGACTCGCGCCCTGGCCGTGTTCGGCAGCGACTGGGCGGTCGCGGCCACCGGGGTGGCCGGCCCCGATCTGCAGGAGGGCCGTCCGGCCGGCACGGTGTACGTCGCCGTGGCTGGCCCGGGCGACGTACGAACGCAGAAGCTGGGGCTCGACGGCGGGCGCGGAGAGATCCGAGCGGCCGCTGTCGATGCCGTCCTCGCGCTGCTGGAGGCCGCACTTGCCTGACGCCCCGTGCTGACGCCTGCCTGACGCCCCTTCCCACGCCGGGTAACCTTGCGTTCACAGGCAATGTGACCGTTTCGGCCCGCACGGGACGAGCACACGAGAGGATCGACCCATGATCTTGGTTCGCGAACTGCTCGGGGACGTGCTTCGTCGTGAGCGCCGCACCCAGGGACGCACCCTGCGCGACGTTTCCGCCGAGGCGCGGGTCAGCCTGGGCTACATCTCCGAGATCGAGCGCGGCCAGAAGGAAGCCTCGTCGGAGTGCCTGTCGGCCATCTGCACCGCCCTGGCCGTGCCGCTGTCGGTAGTGATGGCCGAGGTCAGCGGTGAGCTGGCCCGTGAAGAGGCCTCTGTAGTGGAGTCCGCGCTGGTCGGCGTCTCGTCGCTTCCCACCGCCGACAGGGTCCCCGACGTCGCCAGCGTCGCCGCCTGACCCCTACGCGGTCCGGCGCCCGTCGGTCCAGCCGTTGTGGTGGCGGGTTCCGTCGGTTCGGAACGTACTTGTACTCCCGCTGCGCGGAAGGTTGCAACGGCGTTCCAAACCAGCCGAAACGTTACTTGTCAGGGAGGTTGTCGCACGGACGACACCGAGGAGATGCCGTTCGGGCCTTTGCGGATCGTCGTGATCTGCGCGGCCGTCACGTCTGTAGTGCTGTAGATCCACACGTGCTCACCGCTGTCTCCACGGGTGCCCGCCACACCGTCGAAGTCAACGAGCCGCCGAACGATTCGTGCGGCCGTCTCCTCCGTGCTGCCCGGCCTGAGGTCTGCGCGCAAGACGACCTCGGCGTCCCGCTGCACCTGGTTGGACGACACCGATCCCTTGCCGTCGCCGCCGCAACCGGCGGGGGCGACCAACAAGGCGGCCATGACGACTCCCGTCGCAATGCTCATCATCCCGCAGCAGATGTCCGACGCTACGCTCGGATCGCGGCATGTCAGTGCGTTCCAGCGAGCCAGTTCTCGGCGGTGATTGCGAACTGTCGATAGTGGGTTGGTTGGTCGAGAAAAATGTCCTTGCCACCTCTGCCGATTTCCAGCATGCCGAGGCTCTGGAGAATTCGGACTGAGCGCTGGTTGGCATCCATGGCCTCCGCCCAAATCTCGCGCAAGGCGAGTTGATGGAAACCGTAGTCAAGGCCCGCTGCCCCGGCCAAACGCCCGAGGCCCTGACCCCAGCGGCTTCGTTCGCCAATGACAAACCCGAGCTCGCGCCGGTGGGGCTGGTCCCCGTGGAGATCAACGTAACCGACCAAAATGCCTCCACGGATTACACCGAGCCTGATCAGGTCAGGGGGCGGTGACTGGATCAGCCGTCGGTAAAATCGTTGGTACTCATCGAGCGAGCGGCCGGGGTTCCAGTCGGCCTCGCGGCGGAACTCGGAGTCTGCCGCCCAACCTGCGATCACGTCGGCATCTCCCAGATGCAAGGGCCTCAGCGTCACAGGCTTCGCTGATTCGTGCACGTCATGAGCCTACGTCCGCACATCGGCAGATCCGTGCACTTCCGATCCAGCTGGGTCTGCGCGGCCCGCGTCATTCTGGGCGCAATGACGCAGCGTTCCGAGACAGTACAAGTGCCTGCGGCGCCAGTCATCTCATCGCCTCGTCACGGAGTTCCGGTCGGCGGCGAGCAGCCTGACGGCCGCTCTTGCGTGTCTCAGGTTCAGTGGAGGGCCCAGCCCTTGCCGAAGTCCTGCGGCCTGGAAGGGATGCAGCTCTCTGGGCACGGCGGCGCCG
>JACCUS010000159.1 GCA_013811715.1 Nocardioidaceae bacterium | reverse complement strand
CCGTTGGCGATCTCAGGATCGATCAGGTGGGGAGCGTGAAGCCGATCCGCGCTCAGCGTCCTGCGCGCCGGGCCTTCCGAGAGCAGCGAAGAGATAGCCGCCGATGCGTCGACAACGATCACCTGGTCCTTCGCTCGGCCTCTAGGTCGGCGACGACCTCGGCGGCATCGACTCCAAGGTCGGGGAGGAGACTCAACAAGGCTGGGTTGTCCGCCCGTCGCGACGCCTCTGCAAGTTCGCGTACGGCGACCGCGCTTACGGAAGTGGCATCACAGTCAGCAAGGCGCGGGGCCCGCGAAATGCGAGTAGATCTCCAGCAAGCCCGCGAGATGCGATAACAACTCGCAACTGGCGGGAGAGTAACCGCCGCATCGGCGGTGCCGGAACGTTACTCCTCAGGGATAGGCATAGGCGTGCACCTGATGGTCAGTTGCCTCGACCAGGAGCAGGAATCCCTATGATGCCCCACTTTTCCGGCTCTCCTGACGCTTCCGTGGGTGGTTTTGAGAGCCGCTGAGGTGCGACACGCCGTTCCCGCTTAGGTTTTGGGCTGTCTAAAGGTCCAGAACCAGGTGAAGCGGAGAACGGCGTGCGCGATGTCAGCCTATGGCGCGGTGTGTTGGGCGTCGAGAAGACGGTGATCGAGCGGCTCGTGTTCGACGAGGACGCGGACCTGCTGGTGGCTCACGTACGCCCCACCAGCCGGGCACGCAGCCGGTGCGGAATCTGTGCTCGTCGCAGTCCGGGTTACGACGCTGGCGAGGGTCGTCGGCGCTGGCGGGCTTTGGACCTGGGCACGGTGCGCGCGGTGCTGGAGGCCGAGGCGCCGCGGGTGAGGTGCCGCGAGCACGGGGTGGTCGTCGCTGCGGTGCCATGGGCGCGTCACGACGCGGGCCACACCTATGCCTTCGATGAGACGGTCGCGTGGTTGGTGACCCAGTCCAGCAAGTCCACGGTGACCGAGCTGATGCGGATCGCCTGGCGGACGGTGGGGTCGATCATCACCCGGGTTTGGGCCGATGTCGACACGCGCTGTGACCGGCTGGCTGGACTGCGCAGGATCGGGATCGATGAGATCAGCTACAAGAAGGGCCACAAGTACTTGATGGTCGTGGTCGACCATGACACACGGCGGCTGGTGTGGGCCGCGCCGGGTCGCACCAGCGCCACGGTGCGGGAGTTCTTCGACCTGCTCGGCGAGGAGCGGTGTGCCCAGCTCACCCATGTCAGCGCCGATGGCGCTGACTTCATCGACGCGATCGTCGCCGCGACCTGTCCGGGTGCGGTGCGGGTGGCCGATCCGTTTCATGTCGTGAAGTGGGCCACCGACGCACTCGACGAGGTCCGCCGTGGAGCCTGGAACGACGCCCGCGCACTGGCCCGCAGCGAGCCGAAACGCGGCCGCGGTAGGCCGCCGGCAGACGCGGCACCTCGACCGGGCAGCGAACTCGCGAAGGCGTTGAAAGGCGCCCGCTACTCGCTGTGGAAGAACCCGGAGAACCTGAGCGAGAACCAGCAGGTCAAGCTCGCCTGGATCGCTGCCACCGACCCGAAGCTGTACCGGGCCTACCTGCTCAAGGAGGGCCTCCGTCTGATCTTCACGATGCCCCATACCGCCGCCATCGAGGCCCTCGATCGGTGGATCAGCTGGGCCCGCCGCTGCCGGATCCCGTCGTTTGTGAAGCTGCAGAAGAGCATCGTCAAGCACAAGGCGAGGATCCTCGCCGCGATCGAGCACAGCCTGTCCAACGGCCTCATCGAGTCCACCAACACCAAGATCCGGCTGATCACCAGGATGGCGTACGGCTTCAAGTCCCCCGAGGCCCTCATCGCCCTCGCCCTGCTCAGCCTCGGCGGTCACCGACCCGCCCTCCCGGGACGGAAATGACCCACGGATCAGTCAGGAGAGCCACTTTTCCCTAGCCCGGGACAGCGAGCCATCCGTCGAGCAAAGCGTTCCGGTCAGCACACCGACTCCGTCCGTGCCGCCTTGGACGCGACGGGTGGCGGGCCAGGTTCCCACAACGCAGCAGAAGTGCCGAAGACGTGGGTCGGGCCCGCCGGATGGTGTCCGGCGGGCCCGATCGTTTGCAGGGTGGGGATGACCTGCGTCAGTTGACGTGCACCTGCATGAACGAGCCGTGGTTGCTCTCGTTCACGACCTCGACCCGCGTGCCCGTGTCCGGGACGTCCACACTGATCCAGCCTGGCTGGTGGCGGCCCGGGTGGGCGCCAGTACAGCCGTGG